>CANGPA010000009.1 GCA_947455645.1 Hyphomicrobiales bacterium
AGGAAGCAGCCCTAACGAGCCCGGGCGGGTCATCGTCCAGCCTTCCACCCTCCTTTTTCTTGCGATTTTTGGGGCGATGCCCCGCACCAAACCGGTTACAGGCCACACCATGCGCGGGGGACGACGCCACAAATGAGCGACACGCCCGCCCCCGAAACCGGTTCCACATCCCTGTTCGGCGATATGCCGACGACCGCACAAAGCGGCGCCTATCGCGTGCTTGCGCGCAAATATCGTCCGCAAAGTTTTGAGGATCTCATCGGCCAGGAGGCGATGGTCCGCACGCTGTCAAACGCGTTCGACTCCGGCCGCATTCCGCAAGCCTGGATTTTAACAGGTGTGCGCGGTGTGGGTAAAACCACAACGGCGCGTATTTTGGCGCGCGGCCTCAATTATCTTCTGCCGGATGGTAGCGGCGCCCCCACCATTCATATGCCGCAAGAAGGTGTGCATTGCCGCGCCATTATGGAATCGCGTCACGTCGATGTGCTCGAAATGGATGCCGCCTCGCATACCGGCATCGATGATGTGAAGCAGCTCACAGATGGTGTGCGCTATTCGCCCGCCTCCGCGCGTTACAAAGTCTATATCATCGACGAAGTGCATATGCTCTCGGATAAAGCCTTCAACGCGTTTTTGAAAACGCTTGAAGAGCCGCCCCCACATGCGAAATTCATTTTCGCCACGACTGAAATTCGCAAAGTACCGGTGACGATTTTGTCCCGCTGCCAGCGCTTTGATTTGCGCCGCGTGGAAGCCGATGTGCTTGTCGCACATTTGAAAAAAATCTGCGCTGCCGAACTCGTGAAGGCCGAAGATGATGCGCTCGCTCTGATTGCGCGTGCGGCCGAAGGCTCGGTGCGCGACTCGCTCTCACTGCTTGATCAAGCGATTGCGCATGGCGCGGGTACCGTTGAAACCGAAACCGTGCGGGTCATGCTCGGCCTTGCCGATCGCGCGCGCATCATTGATTTGTTCGATCATGTCATGGCGGGCCGTATGCCGGAGGCGATGGCCGAATTCAAAGGCCAGTATGATCTTGGTGCCGACCCGCGCCAGATCCTCGCTGATCTTGCCGACTTCACGCATTTTGTCACGCGGTTGAAAGTCGTGCCCGATGCCGCCATCAGCCAAGATGTGACAGAGGCGGAACGCACGCGCGGACGCCTCTTCACAACATTGCCCATGTCCGTATTGTCACGCGCGTGGCAGATTTTGCTCAAAGGCATTGCGGAAGTGGCGGATGCACCGCGGCCCGTTTCCGCTGCAGAGATGGTGTTGATCCGGCTTGCTTACGCGGCTGATCTTCCCACACCGGATGAAGCTCTGCGCCGCTTGAAACAAGACCCCTCCGCATCGTCAGCACCAACACCATCCAGCGCGACGCCTTCGGGCTCAGGCACACGGATGGTGTCGAATGGCGGCTTGTCGGTGGCGGCGCGTGGTGAACCGCTGGCGAGCCCCGCACCACACAACGCGGCACCGCATGCGGCGCAAGCGATGAAAATCGATACATTCGAAGCGCTCATCGCGCTTGCGGGTGAAAAACGCGATATCGGTATGAAAACCGCGCTTGAGCGCGATGTGCGCCTTGTGCGTTTTGAAGATGGGCGGCTTGAATTTTCACCGGCTGAAGGTGCGCCGTCCGATCTTGCCTCAACGCTGTCAAAACGTCTGTCCGACTGGACAGGTCGTCGCTGGATCGTCGCCGTCTCGTCGAGCGCAGGCAAACCGACGATGCGTGAGACCGCCGCCGCACAGAAAGCTGAAAAGCTCGATGATGTGCGCACGCATCCTTTGGTGAAAGCCGCGCTTCAGGCTTTCCCCGGCGCAGAAATTGTTGAGGTCCGCGATGTGCTCGCCGCGCCGCTCGAAACGCTCACAGGTAATGAGAGCGAACAGGACCTCTCTGACGAGTCATTCGATTTTACCAGTCTCGATCACGATGATGCGTGACAAGACTCATCGACCTTAAAACGGAGCAGACCTCGTGAAAGACATGTTCGGCATGATGAAGAAGGTGCAGGAGATGCAATCCAAACTCGGCCAGGTTCAGGCTGAACTTGAGGCGATGGAAGTCTCCGGTCAATCGGGCGGCGGTCTTGTGTCGGTTGTTCAAACCGTCAAGGGCCAGACAAAATCAATCGCCATCGACACATCACTTTTGAAAGCGGATGAAAAAGAAATCGTTGAAGATCTTCTGGTTGCAGCCCTCAACGATGCGCGCGCCAAAGCCGATCAACTCACCGCCGATAAAATGGGCGCGCTGACCGCCGGCCTTCCCATCCCTCCGGGGATGAAGTTGTTTTGATGAAATTCGCATAATGGCATCGATCGCCGGTCCCGAAATTGAACGTCTCATTCAGCTCCTGAGCAAATTGCCCGGGCTTGGACCGCGTTCGGCGCGGCGCGCGGCGTTGCACCTTGTCAAAAAACGCGAGCAATTATTGGGGCCGCTTGCGGATGCGATGCAAATCGCGCGCGAACGCATCATCACTTGCGATACATGCGGCAATATCGACACAATATCTCCCTGCACATTGTGTTCGGATACACGCCGTGATGACGCGCTTCTCGTCGTGGTCGAAGACGTTGCCGATCTTTGGGCGCTGGAACGCGCCACCGCCACCAATGGCCGCTATCATGTGTTAGGCGGCGTGCTCTCCCCGCTTGATGGCATCGGCCCGAAAGATTTGGCGCTTGATCCGCTTGTCGCGCGCGTGGCAGCGGGGCGCGTGAAAGAAGTTATTCTCGCGCTCAATGCCACGGTCGATGGCCAAACGACAGCCCATTACATCACCGATCTTCTTGCGCCGCATGGCGTGTCTGTGACGCGGCTTGCCCATGGCGTTCCGGTGGGTGGCGAACTTGATTATCTGGATGAAGGGACGCTGACAGCCGCCATTCGCCAAAGGACAGCAGTTTAACGCAATCGCGGATACGGCAAACCGAAACCAAATGATCGTTCAACCAAATGATCCCGCGGGCAAAAGCTACAGTTTGTGTACCTATGGACGAAATCATGAAGGTCGTTAAAAATTCAAAGCGTAAATTGACGGGAGTGAAGCTCGTGCGTTCATTTGGTCTTGTATGTGCCGTGGCGTTTTCGTGGTCTATGACATTATTGCAGCCGGCATCGGCCGACGAGATGCAATGGCGTCATGGTATTTCGCTCATGGGCGATCTGAAATATCAGCCGGGCTTCAAACATTTTGATTACGTCAATCCTAACGCGCCCAAAGGCGGCCTCGTGCGCCTCGCCGCCAATGGCACGTTTGATAATTTCAATCTCGCGGTTGCGGGCGTAAAGGGACAACTGGGTGCCGGCATCGGGCTTCTTTATAATTCGCTTTTATCATCATCCCTCGATGAAGTCTCGACAGCCTATGGCGAATTGGCGGAAGGTCTGAGTTTTCCGGATGATGTCTCTTCGGTGACCTATCGTTTGCGTGCCGATGCGAAATGGCATGACAATACACCGATCACACCGGACGATGTGATTTTCTCTTTCGAAGCACTCAAAGCCAATAGTCCGCAATATGCGGCTTATTATGCGCATGTGACGAAAGCGGAGAAGACAAGCGAGCGCGACATCACATTCACCTTTGATCAACCAGGCAATCGCGAATTGCCGCAAATCGTCGGCCAGTTTCCTGTACTTCCCAAACATTGGTGGACCGGAAAAGATGCCAATGGAAAAGCGCGCTCCGTTACTGAGACCACATTGGAGCCACCGCTCGGCTCGGGCCCCTATCGCATCAAAAATTTCGCCAATGGCCGTTCAATCAGTTTTGAACGTGTGAAGGATTATTGGGGTCAAGATTTACCAACCGCGATCGGCACCAATAATTTTGACGAGATGCGCTACGAGTATTTTCGTGATTCAACCGTGCAACTCGAAGGGCTAAAAGGCGATCAATATGATTTCCGTCTTGAAAACAGTTCAAAAAATTGGGCCACCGCCTATGACTTTCCGGCCGTAAAAGACGGCCGCATTGTGCGTGAAGAATTTGCCGAACGGGCATCGGGCCGGATGCAAGGCTTTGCGATGAATCTGCGCCGGGAAAAATTCAAGGACCAACGCGTGCGCCGCGCGCTCAATCTCGCATTTGACTTTGAAGAGATGAACAAGACCGTTTTCTTTGGCGCTTATAAACGCATCGGATCTTATTTTGAAGGCACGGAGCTGGCCTCAACCGGTATGCCCGATGGGTTGGAAAAAGAGATATTGGAAAGCGTGAAAGACAAGATCCCCGCTTCTGTTTTTTCGACACCTTATGCCAACCCCGTCAATGGCACGCCTCAAGCCGTGCGTGATAATTTGAAAGAAGCAGATCGTTTACTGCGCGACGCGGGTTATTCTGTAAAAGACGGCAAACGAGTAAATTCAAAAGGCGAGCCCTTTGTGATTGAACTTCTTGCCGATGATCCGACTTTTGAACGCATATTGTTATTCTGGAAACCGTCTTTAGAAAAACTGGGCCTGACCGTTACCGTTCGTGTCGTCGATCCCGCTCAATATGAAAACCGGATGCGCGATTTCGATTTCGACATCACGACCGATTTGTGGGGCCAGTCGCTCTCGCCGGGCAATGAGCAACGTGAATTTTGGGGTACAGATGCGGCAACTCAAAAAGGATCACGCAACACAATCGGCATTGCCGATGCAGGCATTGACGCGCTGATTGATCGCATCGCCTTTGCAAAAACGCGCGCCGAACTCGTCGCCGCAACCCATGCGCTTGATCGGGTGCTGTTGGCGCATGACTTCATTGTGCCCCAATGGACCTATGGTTTCTCGCGCACCGCGCGTTGGAACCGCTTTTCACATCCCGATAAAATGCCCGACTATGGCGCCTCAGCCTTCCCGACAATTTGGTGGTATGATGAGGCGAAAGCCAAAGAAACCGCGGCAAAGAATTAGGATCAAAGACGCCTCACATGCTTGCTTATATCCTCCGCCGCGTGCTTTTGATGATCCCGACTTTGTTCGGGATCATGCTCGTCTCTTTTGTCGTGGTGCAATTCGCCCCCGGAGGCCCCATCGAGCGCATCGTCGCGCAATTGCAGCAAGGCACCGACGCTTCAGCGACGGCGCGTATCTCGGGCGGATCGGGCGGCGATTTCAGCGGCCAATCGCAACAGATGCAAGCGGGCGCCGCAACGGCGGACGGTACGGTTTCAAAATATCGCGGCGCACAGGGGCTTGATCCGAAATTCATCAAGCAATTGGAAACGCAATTCGGTTTTGACAAACCGGCCCCTGAACGCTTTTTCACAATGCTGTGGAATTATCTGCGTTTCGATTTCGGCAAAAGCTATTTCCGTGACGTGTCGATCCTTCAATTGATCAAAGAAAAACTACCCGTGTCGATTTCACTTGGCCTCTGGATGACCTTGCTGTCCTATGCGATTTCAATTCCGCTTGGCGTTGCCAAAGCCGTGCGCGAAGGCTCACGCTTTGATACTTGGACATCGGCGATTGTCATCATCGGCTATGCCATTCCGGGCTTTCTGTTTGCGATCCTCTTGATCATTCTGTTTGGTGAAGGGTCATCTTTTGCGCCCTTCTTTCCCTTGCGCGGCCTTGTCTCAGACGGATTTTCAACGCTACCATGGTACGCGAAAATTCTTGATTATGCGCGCCATCTGGCTCTCCCCATTCTCTCCATGGCGCTTGGTGCTTTTGCTACATCGGCACTGCTCACCAAAAATTCCTTCCTTGAAGAAATTCGCAAACATTATGTGTTGACCGCGCGCATGAAGGGCTTGAGCGAAAATCAGGTTTTATACGGCCATATTTTTCGCAATGCGATGCTCATCGTGATTGCGGGATTTCCGGGCGCCTTCATCTCGGCCTTTTTTGCGGGCTCGCTCTTGATTGAAACGGTCTTCTCGCTCGATGGTTTGGGTCTTCTCTCTTTTGAGTCGATTGTTAATCGCGATTACGCCGTCGTCTTCGCCACGCTTTATATTTTTTCGCTGCTCGGCCTCATCGTCAATCTGCTCTCGGATTTGATTTACACATGGGTTGATCCGCGCATTGATTTTGAAACACGGGAGGTGTGAGACGATGGCGCTCATAAATCTCTCCCCGATCAACCACCGCCGTTGGCAAAATTTCAAAGCCAATAAACGCGGTCACTGGTCACTTTGGATTTTTTCGATCCTTTTCATTCTGTGCTTATTTGCTGAACTCATCGCCAATGACCGACCAATCCTCGTCTCCTATAAGGGCGAACTCTTGCTGCCGGTTTTGATCGAATATCCGGAAGAAAAATTTGGTGGCTTTCTGGCTGAAACCGATTATCGCGATCCGGTCATCAAGGATGAGATTGCGGCCCATGGTTGGGCGCTGTGGCCACCGGTGCGTTTTGCGTCAAACACGATCAATCGTGATTTGCCGAGCCCTGCGCCCGCTCCCCCCACATGGTTAGAAAAACCTGAGAATTGCGCGCGTGTCGCTGAGAAGATGGGCGGCAAGACCTGTCATGACATTGAGTGGAATTGGCTCGGCACCGATGATGGCGGGCGCGATGTACTCGCGCGCATCATTTATGGGTTTCGTATCTCTGTTTTGTTCGGCCTCATTTTGGCGGTCATCTCGTCGCTGGTAGGCATATTGGCCGGCGCCATTCAGGGCTATTTCGGTGGTAGGATTGATTTACTCTTTCAACGCTTCATCGAAGTATGGTCGGCAATACCCGCGCTTTATCTTTTGATGATTTTATCCAATTTCTTCCAACCGAGTTTCTTCACTCTGCTATTCATCTTGTTGCTTTTTTCTTGGGTGGCGCTCGTGCATGTCGTGCGTGCAGAATTTTTGCGTGCCCGCAATTTCGATTATGTACGCGCCGCGCGTGCGCTTGGCGTGTCGGATGCGCGCATCATGGTGCGCCATGTCCTGCCCAATGCGATGGTGGCAACGCTTACCTTTCTGCCTTTCATTTTGAATGGCTCGATCACGACACTCACCTCGCTTGATTTCTTGGGCTTTGGCCTGCCGCCGGGCTCGCCTTCGCTCGGCGAACTTTTGCTGCAAGGCAAAGCCAATATCGCCGCGCCCTGGTTGGGGTTAACCGGCTTTCTCGTCATCGCGGTCATGCTCTCGCTGTTGATTTTCATCGGCGAAGCGGTGCGCGACGCCTTTGATCCGCGGAAGACATTCGCATGATCAGTCCCTCGCCCCTCCTCTCCGTCTCTGATCTCTCCGTCGCCTTTCGCAATGGTGATCAGGAAACGCTCGCCGTTGATCGCGTATCTTTTACCATCAACAAGGGCGAAACGCTCGCGCTTGTGGGTGAATCAGGATCCGGCAAATCGGTTACGGCTTTGGCGATTTTGAAACTCCTGAGCTATCCGCCCGCTTCGCATCCTTCTGGTTCGGTTTTCTTCAAAGGCGAGGATTTACTCAAAGCCGATGAAGACGCGTTGCGGCGCGTGCGCGGCAATGAAATCACCATGGTGTTTCAAGAGCCGATGACCTCGCTCAACCCCTTGCACACAATCGAAAAGCAGATCGGCGAAATCCTGTCTCTGCATCGGGGGCTAACGGGCACCAAAGCCCGCGCGCGTATTGTCGAGTTACTGGAAGAAGTCGGCATTCGTGATGCGGCTGCGCGGCTTGATGCCTATCCGCATCAACTCTCGGGCGGGCAGCGTCAACGCGTGATGATTGCAATGGCACTCGCTAATGAACCGGATCTTCTCATTGCCGATGAACCCACCACCGCGCTGGATGTCACAGTGCAAGCGCAGATTCTGGCGCTGCTCAAAGAGATTCAAACACGGCGCGGCATGGCCATGCTGTTCATCACGCATGATTTAGGCATTGTTCGCCGCATTGCCGATCGCGTCTGTGTTATGACCAAAGGACAGATTGTCGAACAAGGCACCGTTGAAACGGTCTTTACCCACCCAACTCATCCCTACACGCAAAAACTTCTCGCAGCCGAACCCAAAGGCACGCCGCATCTTATTCCACCCGAGGCCCCGCTTTTGCTATCGGCCGATCAAATCAAAGTCTGGTTTCCGATCAAGCGTGGTTTTCTCAAAAAGACCGTCGGCCATATCAAAGCGGTTGATGGTGTCTCGCTCACCATACGCGAAGGTGAAACCATCGGCATTGTTGGCGAATCAGGCTCCGGCAAAACCACATTGGGCCTTGCGCTGTTGCGATTGATTTCGTCGGAAGGGCCCATCATTTGGCTGGGCTCTCATCTTGAGGGGCTTAATTCAAAAGCCATGCGCCCATTGCGGCGGCATCTGCAAATCGTGTTTCAAGATCCGTTCGGTTCCCTCTCGCCGCGCCTCTCCATCGCCGACATCATCGCCGAAGGGCTCGCGGTGCATGAGCCGACTTTGTCACCCGAAGACCGGGCCCAACGCGTTTCCGCAGCGCTCACAGATGTCGGGCTCGACCCCAGCACAATGCATCGTTACCCGCATGAATTTTCCGGTGGCCAACGCCAACGCATCGCCGTTGCCCGCGCGATTGTGCTCAATCCGCGCTTCATCGTGCTTGATGAACCAACGTCCGCGCTTGATATGTCGGTGCAAGCGCAGATCGTTGATCTCCTGCGCGATTTGCAAAACCGCCGAAAACTCGCCTATCTCTTCATCAGCCATGATCTTAAAGTCGTCAAAGCGCTGGCCCATCATGTTATTGTCATGCGCGAGGGTAAAATGGTTGAAGAAGGTGATGCGGCAAACCTCTTTGACGCCCCTCAACATGACTATACCAAAGCGCTGTTTGAGGCCGCCTTTCATACCGCATCATAAATCAGGATTACGCCATGAGTTTTTCAACCGAAGACACACTCACTCTCGCGCATATATTGCGAGACGTCGCGAAAGCGGAAATCATGCCGCGCTGGCGTTCCCTTTCCGAAGGGCAAATCCGCCAGAAAAGCTCAGCCTTTGATCTCGTCACCGATGCCGATGAAGCCGCCGAACGCGCGATTGCCGCAAAGCTCGCCGAAATCTTTCCGGGCTCAGCCACAATCGGTGAAGAATCATGCGAAAAAAATCCGGCCCTTCTCGACACGATTGGCGATCATGATCTCGCTTTCATCGTTGATCCGGTTGATGGCACTGCCAATTTTGCCGCGGGCCTTCCTTTATTTGGAGTCATCTGCGCGGTGGTGCGCAAAGGCGTCGTTGAAGCCGGTGTGATCTTTGATCCGCTCGGCGATGATTGGGCCATCGCGGTCAAGGGCCAAGGCGCGTGGTATGAGTCCGTTGAGGGCAAGCGTCGGCCTTTAAGCGTTGCCACGCCCGCTCCCGTCAAAGGGATGCTCGGCTCACTGTCGCAATCCTATGCGGGTGACGTGATGCGCGCGCGGCTTGGTCGCAATCAATCGCGCGTTGCTGCCACTGTGGGCTATCGCTGCGCCGCGCATGAATATCGTTTGCTGGCATCCGGCAATATGCATTTCTCGCTCGCCCATAAACTCATGCCATGGGATCACGCGGCCGGTTGGTTGCTCCATCGTGAAGCCGGCGGCTATTCCGCGCGGCTTGATGGATCAGACTATTCACCCCTGCATCGCGATGGCGGACTTCTCTGCGCGCCGGATCGCACGAGTTGGCAAGCGCTTTATGATGCGTTGATCAAAGAAGACCAGTAATACGCCATGGCCCGCGCCTTTCTCATTGTGATGGATTCAGTCGGGTGCGGCGGCGCACCCGACGCGCGTCTTTATGGTGATGAAGGCGCCAATACGCTCGGTCATATCGCAGCGCATTGTGCGGCAGGACAGGCTGATCGCGCGGGGCTGCGCAGCGGCCCGCTCACACTGCCCCATCTCGCACGGCTTGGCCTTGCCGAAGCGTGTGCCTTAGCCACCGGCTTGCGTCCCGTCATTGCGGGAGATCCAAACGCAACGCAGGGGCTTTATGGCGCCGCATCCGAAATATCAAAAGGCAAAGATACGGTATCGGGCCATTGGGAAATGGCCGGCGCACCGGCGGATTTCACTTTCGGATATTTCCCTAACACAGTGCCGTCTTTCCCCGCCTCTATAACCGAAGCCATCATACGCGAAGGCGGCCTTCCGGGCATTCTGGGCGATTGCCATGCTTCAGGCACATCGATCATCGAGTCCTTGGGCGAAGCGCATCTGCAAACCGGAAAACCGATCATCTACACATCGGCCGACAGCGTGATTCAAATCGCCGCGCATGAAGAGCGTTTCGGTCTCGAAGCGCTTTATGATTTGTGTCGCATCACACGGCGTCTGGTTGATCCGCTTAAAATTGGCCGCGTCATCGCGCGGCCCTTTATCGGCAAAACAGCGCAAGATTTCACCCGCACCGGCAATCGGAAAGATTTCGCCATTCCGCCGCCGCATAATACAATTCTTGATCGCGCGGCAGATGCCAAACGCGCCATCACAAGCATCGGCAAAATCGGTGACATCTTCACGCATCGCAATACGGGGCGCGAAGTCAAAGCCAATGGCAATCAGGCGCTCTTCGATGCGATGCTTCCGGAAATCGACGCATTGCCAGAGGGCGGATTGCTCTTTGCAAATTTCGTCGATTTTGATTCCGAATTTGGTCATCGCCGCGATGTGGCAGGCTATGCCGCTTGTCTCGAAGCCTTCGATCGGCGCGTGCCGGAACTCCTCGCCAAACTCAAGGCGGATGATCTTGTGCTCTTCACGGCCGATCACGGCAATGATCCCACATGGACCGGCACCGATCACACGCGCGAGCGCGTGCCGCTGATGGGCTATTCGCCGCGTCTTCCCGCGCGATCGCTCGGCATAAGGTCCACTTACGCCGATATCGGCGAAAGCCTTGCCGATTGGTTGGGCCTGCCCGCGGGTGCCAATGGTAAAAGCTGGTTTTAGCGCCCTCTGCCCCAAAAACAGAGGTGGAAAACACGGCGTAGCAATCGCGCTAACAGGGATTGCGGATCGTCAGCGCGCCGACGCTCCCTTACAGTTGGGCCCCTATATTATTTGAACAGCCGAGGCCATCATGAAGGGCGTTACCGTCGTCGATCACCCGCTTGTGCAGCACAAACTCACTTTGATGCGCGACAAGAGCCGCTCGACCACCAATTTCCGGCAGCTCTTGAATGAAATCGGCATGCTACTCGCCTATGAGGTAACGCGCGATTTGCCGCTTGAGATGGTCGAAGTGGAAACGCCGCTCGAAAAAACCATGAAGCCAATGATTGCCGGCAAAAAACTCGTCTTGGCGCCGATTTTGCGCGCGGGCGTCGGCTTTCTCGATGGCATGCTCTCGCTGGTGCCGTCTGCGCGCGTCGCGCATATCGGTCTTTATCGCGATCCCGAAACGCTCACCGCAATCGAGTATTATTTCAAAGCGCCGAGCGATGTTGCGGAGCGTCTTGTGCTTGTGCTCGATCCGATGCTCGCCACGGCAAATTCCGCGATTGCGGCGGTGGATAAACTCAAAGGGCGTGGCGTCACCGATTTACGCTTTGTGTGTTTGCTCGCCGCCCCCGAAGGCATTGAAAAATTCACGAAAGCCCATCCCGATGTTCACATCTGGACCGCCGCCATCGACAGCCATTTGAATGATCACGGCTACATCGTGCCAGGCTTAGGCGATGCGGGTGATCGTATGTATGGGACGAAGTGAGCGGGGCCATTTAACTGAGGTCCTTCGAGACGCTGCTACGCGGCTCCTCAGGATGAGGGTGGTTATTGATCCTCATAGCGAAGAGCATTGCGTTAGCAATGCATCTCGAACCACGAGATTTATAACTCACACAATGTTCTTCACTCTAAACGGATGCGCGGGATAGACGCCCAAAATCTTCACTTCGCGTGAGAAGAACTCAAGCTCTTCCAACGCGAATTTCAAACCCGCATCATCGGGATGCCCATCAACATCGGCCAAGAATTGCGTCGCCGAGAAAGAGCCATCCACCATATAGGATTCAAGCTTCGTCATATTGACGCCATTGGTCGCAAAGCCACCCAATGCTTTGTAGAGCGCTGCCGGCACGTTGCGCACGCGGAACAAAAAGGTTGTGACGGTCGGGCCATTATTCGGCTTCGCCCAACGCGGTTCTTTCGACAAAATCACAAAGCGCGTGGTGTTGTTCTCGGAATCTTCGACATTTTCCGCAAGCGTGTTCAAACCATAGATTTCACCAGCGAGTTTCGTCGCAAGCGAAGCCTTGGTCTTGTCGCCCCACTCCGACACTTCACGGGCTGAGCCTGCCGTATCACCGGCAATCACGGGCTTCAAACCATGCTGACGGATAATCTTGCGGCATTGGCCCAACGCATGCACATGGCTATGCACCGATTTGATATCACTCATCGTTGCGCCCGGCACGGCGAGCAATTGAAAGTGTATCGGCAAAAAATATTCGCCAATAATATGCAAACCCGATTGCGGCAGGAAATGATGGATATCGGCCACACGGCCGGCGAGCGAATTTTCAATCGGGATCATACCGAGCTCAGCGGTGCCATCTTGAATCGCACCCAACGCATCCTCGAATGAGGCGCAAGGAAGCGGCGTCCAATCCGGAAACACATCGCGGCACGCAATGTCAGAATTGGCACCCGGCTCACCCTGATAGGCGATCAATTTCTTCGCACTCATAAAGTCCTCGATTCCGTCTTGTCGATTCAATGGGGTTTGACCCGCGCGGCAAGAATAGCCCGCGCGCGTTCAAGATCATGGGGCGCATCCACACCCAACGGCACATCATCGACCAGCGCAATGTCGATGCGCATGCCTGCTTCAAGCGCGCGCAATTGTTCAAGCCGTTCGCGGATCTCGAGCGGTGAAGGCGCAAGCGCGACAAAGCGCTTCAGCGCCGTGCGCCGCCAGGCATAAAGCCCGATGTGATGATAAAGCGGCCCCGGCCCTGTGGGGGCGGTCGCGCGGGTGAAGTAGAGCGCGCGGAAATGGCCGGGCGCGATTTCGCTGGCAATCGCTTTGACCACATTCGGATCGGTCTTTTCTTCCTCGCGGTGAATCTCGGCCGCAAGCGTCACAATATCAACCGCGGGGTTCGACAAAGGCGGCACCGATGCCGCAATCGCCTGCGGATCAATCGTCGGCAAATCGCCCTGCACATTGACGACGACATCATGTCGTCCTTCGGGGTCGAAGGCTTCAACCGCCTCGAAAATTCGGTCAGAACCGGAAGGGTGGTCCGCCCGCGTCAGCACCGCAATGCCCCCCACCGCCTCGATGGCGGCAATGATTTCGGGCGTATCGGTTGCCACCACCACGGGCCCAAGCCCGGTTTCCATCGCCCGACGCCAGACATGGACAATCATCGGCGCGCCGCAAAGCTCGGCGAGCGGCTTGCCGGGAAGGCGGGTTGAGGCCATGCGGGCGGGAATCAGAATGACGGGATCAGACATGGGCAGGAACAAAAGACCGTTTTCGAGGTGTTTTAAGAGGGGAATGACAAAAAGTATCAGCCCAACCCCGCTTATACGAGTTGCCAAGACCGACGCAAAGCGGGTAATCGAAGGCGGCTGGATTTTTGAGGCTGCGCAAGGGCGCGCCCGAGCCAGGTATCAGATGGGACGATCGGAGATTTCGGAATGGACTCGTTCGAATTAAATAAAATTGCCGGCGCGATTTTGGGCGTTCTGCTCCTCGTCATGGGCACCGGTATCGTTGCGGAGTTCATTTTCGCTGGCCCCAAAGTCAAAGTTGAGGGCTATGCCTTGCCGGGCGGCGAGGCCATGGAAGCACCCAAGGCCGAAGCCAAAGCCGAAGCGGCGGAGCCGATCGCGGTTCGCCTCAAAACCGCCGATGTGGCGCGCGGTCAAGCGGGCGTGAAGGCATGCCAGGCCTGCCATAATTTCGAGAAGGGCGCCGCGAATAAAGTCGGCCCCGTCCTTTGGAACATCGTCGAACGCGTGAAGGGTTCGGCAGAAGGTTTCAGCTATTCGGCGGCTCTTAAAGAACGTGCGGAAAAAGGCGAGAAATGGACCTATGACAATCTCGACGCTTTCATCACCAATCCTAAGGGTTATTTGAAGGGCACTGCGATGGGCTATGCGGGTCTCGCCGATCCGGCCAAGCGCGCCGATATCATCGCCTATCTTCATTCACTGTCGGATTCTCCGGTACCGCTGCCATAAGCGGACCATACGCGATCCAAACAAAAACGCCCCGGTTTTCCGGGGCGTTTTTTATTGGAACAAAATCGGGTCGGCTTGCGCTTATTCCGCCGCTTCCAAAATCGGCTGCGGCGGTGTCCATTTGAGAACCGGTGAACGCGCCGCACGCGTTTCATCGAGACGACGCAACGGCGCGTGATAGGGCGCACCGGTAAAGCGTGCCGTATCTCCGCGCTTGGCCGCCATGGCAAGATCACGCAACGTCGCAATAAAGAGATCAAGCGACGCACGGCTCTCGCTTTCCGTCGGTTCGATCAACATCGCCCCATGCACGACGAGCGGGAAATAAACCGTCATCGGATGATAGCCCTCATCGATCATCGCCTTGGCAAAATCGAGCGTGGAAATGCCCGTCTCTTTCAGCCACGCATCATCAAACAACACTTCATGCATGCAAGGCTTGTTGCCGAACGGCAAAGACATCAGATCCGCAAGGCCCACACGAATATAATTCGCATTGAGCACCGCATCTTCGGAGGCTTGCTTCAACCCGTCTGCGCCATGCGAGAGCATGTAAGACAAAGCGCGCACATACATGCCCATCTGCCCATGAAACGCGGTCATGCGGCCAAAAGGATGCGCGCCATGTTTTGTGGCTTCCGCGTCATCTTCGACAAGCTGAAGGCCCTCTTCTGTTTTACGGATGAAGGGCACCGGAGCAAAAGGCGCCAACCGTTCCGACAACACAACCGGACCCGAACCGGGACCACCGCCACCATGCGGTGTCGAAAACGTCTTGTGCAGATTGATATGCATCGCATCGACACCAAGATCTCCCGGCCGCGCTTTACCGACAATCGCATTGAAATTCGCGCCATCGGCATAGAAATAGCCACCGGCTTTGTGCACCGCCTCGGCAATCGCCACGACGTCTTTTTCGAACAACCCGCAGGTGTTGGGATTGGTCAGCATGATCGCTGCCGTATCCGGTCCGGCAAGCGCGGCAACGACTTTCGGATCAACCGTTCCGTCTTCGCGCACCGGCACCGAACGCACGTCGAAATGAATGAGCGCCGCAGTTGCCGGATTGGTGCCATGTGCCGAGTCAGGCACGAGCACGACTTTGCGCGTATCCGCTTCTCCGCGTGCGGCAATCGCCGCCTTGATTGCCATCAAGCCGCACAATTCACCATGCGCGCCCGCTTTTGGTGACATCGCCACCGCATCCATGCCTGTGAGAGTCACAAGCCAATGCGCAAGCGTATCCATAAGTTCGAGCGCGCCCTGCACGGTCGATTGCGGCTGCAACGGATGCACATCCGCAAAGCCCGGCAGACGGGCCATTTTTTCATTAAGCCGCGGATTATGTTTCATCGTGCAGGAACCCAAAGGAAAGAGTCCTGAATCAATGCCATAATTTTTTTGCGACAGACGCACATAATGGCGCATCGTTTCGGGTTCTGACAGGCCCGGCAGTCCCATCGCCGCTTTGCGTTCAAACGTACCGAGTCTTTTGCGATAGGCCGCTGGGGGATCAATATCGACACCGGTTTGATCGGTGCTGCCGATTTCAAAAATCAGCGGTTCGATTTGTTGCAGCGCCTTGTTGCCCGTGAAGGTTTCATGCGTATCACTCGCACCGCTTTGGGGTGTGGTTGGACGTCCTTGACGATTTAGCATCACATCACCTCCTTCAACGCGGCCACAAGGGCAGCGCGATCATCCGCCGTATTGATTTCCGTATTCGCTATGATCAGTACATCATCGAGCCCTTGATGGGGGAAGAGACGCGCCGCGGGTACACCCGCCATAATGCCGTGATGAGCCAAGCGGTCGACAAGTTTTGTTGCATCTCCTTTAATGCGGATCGCAATCTCGTTGAAGAACTGCTCATTGATCACTTCGACATGCGGCAGCGCGGCGAGCTGATCGGCAAGAGCAACAGCATTGGCATGATTGACATCCGCCAAAGCGCGTAAGCCCTTCTCGCCAAGCAAGGTCATATGGATTGTAAACGCGAGCGTGCACAGTCCCGAATTGGTGCAGATATTCGACGTCGCTTTTTCACGGCGAATATGTTGTTCGCGCGTTGAGAGTGTCAGCACAAAGCCGCGTTTGCCCTCCGCATCCACCGTCTCGCCGCACAAACGGCCCGGCATATTGCGAATATACTGCGTCTTGGTGGCAAAGAGCCCGACATAAGGTCCACCAAACATCAACCCATTGCCGATTGATTGCCCCTCGCCCACCACAATATCCGCGCCCTGTTCACCCGGAGACGCGACAAGACCAAGCGATACCACTTCGGTAAACACCGCAATCAACAACGCGCCCTTCGCATGACACGCATCCGCAATCGGCTTCAGATCGCGCAACGTGCCAAACACATCGGGCGATTGCACCACCACGCAGGACACCGTGTCATCAATCGCGGCAATCAGATTCTCTTTAGCATGCAAATCAGGCGTCATCGTCACCACATCGGCTTTCGCCATGTGAGACAGCGTGCGCACGACATCGCCATAATGCGGATGAAGTCCACCCGAGAGCACCGCTTTGTTGCGCTTGGTGATGCGATGCGCCATCAGCACCGCTTCACCTGTTGCGGTTGATCCGTCATACATCGAGGCATTGGCAACATCCATGCCCGTCAATGCGGCCACTTGCGTCTGGAACTCGAACAGATAATGCAGCGTGCCTTGTGCGATTTCCGGCTGATAGGGCGTATAGCTTGTTAAAAATTCTGACCGCTGGATCAGATGATCAACGGTTGCGGGCACATGATGCTTGTAAGCGCCAGCCCCGACAAAAAACGGCACGGACGACGCCGGCACATTGCGTGCAGCCATTTTTGCAAGCAACCGCTCCACCTCAAGCTCGCCCTTCGCCAAAGGCAAAGGCAAAACATGATCGAGCAATTTGTCGTGCGGTATATCGGCAAAGAGCCGGTCTATATGATCAACGCCGACGCGCGCCATCATCGCGGAACGGTCGTCAGTGGATAACGGAAGATAACGCATGGATGAAACTCCTCAATACCTCAATCACGATCCATCAGAGCGTTGAGAGATAGGCTTTGTAATCAGCCTCGCTCATCAAAGCATCGAGTTCGCTTGTGTTTGTGAGGCGGATTTTTCCAAACCAGCCTTGGCCTTCCGGATCTTCATTCACGGTGGCGGGTGAGGCTTCGAGCGCGCTGTTTGATTCAACCACTTCGCCTGAAACGGGCGCATAGACTTCGCTTGCCGCTTTCACACTTTCGACCACGGCGGCCTCTGCGCCTTGCTTCAACGAGGCGCCGACTTTCGGCACTTCGACAAACACCACATCGCCCAATTGGCCTTGCGCATAATCCGTAATGCCGAATGTGGCGACATCGCCTTCAACACGCACATATTCATGGTCTTTCGTAAATTTCATCGCTCCCATCGGCTGTTCCTTTCACTCTGTTGTCGTTTATTCGCTTCTGGTTTTGCTTGGTCTTGATCTGCATTTAGCCGCGATAGAATCGATGCGGCACAAAAGGTAATTTCACGATGCGCGCGGGCATGGCGGTACCGCGCACCATCAAAGAGATCGCGGTGCCGTCTTGCGCCTGCGCGGCATCGACATAGCCCATCGCGCAGGGGCCATTGAGCGTCGGGCCAAATCCGCCCGATGTCACAACGCCAATTTTTTCGCCTGCTTGATTGTAAATTTCTGTGCCGTCACGCGCCGGTGCGCGACCGTCGGGTTGAATGCCCACACGTTTGCGCTTCGGCCCTTCAGCCAATTCGCGCTTCACCCGCTCAAAGCCTGGAAAACCGCCTTCTTCACGACGCCGATTTTGAATGGACCATTGGATCTGCGCTTCCACCGGTGATGTGCTGACATCAAGCTCATGCCCGTAAAGGCAAAGCCCCGCTTCAAGCCGCAAGGAATCACGCGCTCCCAAGCCAATCGGCTTCACTTCGCTTTCCTTGAGCAAACGCTCGGCAAGCAAGCGCACTCGGTCTTCATGAATTGAAATTTCATACCCGTCTTCGCCGGAATAGCCGGAGCGGGAGACATGCACCGGCACACCCTCGATCACCGTTGAAATCGCGGTCATGAACGCCATCGTCGCGACATCCGGTGCGAGGCGTGCGAGCACGAGCGCGGCTTTGGGCCCCTGCAACGCAAGCAACGCGCGATGCGGCGCGAGGATGAGTTTGATATGCGCCGGAAGATGCGCTTTGAGATGCGCGAAGTCCTGATCCTTGCATCCGGCATTCACCACCACCATCAGCGTGCCGTCTTCTTCCGGCTCAGCGGAGCGCGTGACCATAATGTCATCAAGCACGCCGCCTTCTTCATTGAGGAATTGCGAATAGCGTTGTTGTCCGGGTTTCAACGAAAGGATGTCGGCCGGGATCAGCGCTTCAAGCGCGCGCGCCACGGTTTCATGGTCGCGGCCGATCAGAAAACATTGTCCCATATGGGACACGTCAAAGAGGCCCGCCTCCGCGCGCGTCCATTGATGTTCGGTGAGAATGCCCGTCGGATATTGGACCGGCATATCATAGCCCGCAAAGGGCACCATGCGCGCGCCAAGTGCGACATGCAGATCATAAAGGGGTGTGCGTTTGGGGGCGGCTGAATCAGGGTCGGTCATCGAAGGTCTCCGGACAAGAACGCACATGATCCGGATCAGGATGATCCGGAGTGTGCCCCCTCTGTCCGATGACCTGAGAGATTTCCCGCCTCGTTCGACCCATTCTGTGAGCCGAGGCCGAAACGGTTACGCCCGTCGGTGGGATCGTCCTTGCGGTCGATCCGCTTTCCAGAGTGCCAACTCTCCGCGGTCCTTTGGCCTGAGCGTTTCCGGGGCGGTTGCGCCTTCGGCACCGAAGCCGATCAGATGATCAACTCCGAATTCTTCCGCGAGAGATATTTAAGCCCCTAAAGCATGACGCGCGTCCGCCGCGCTGTCAACCTCACCTGACAAGACCGATTTTAGCCTTTAAATCCAACGGTTATATCCGCTTCTTCGGCTCCGGCCGGCAGGATAAAATTCGGCTCGATCAGACGGAATTGCGCCTGATTCTCGTCCGCAGGAACCGTTGTTTTCAGCGTCACGGTCTTCGAGGCAACCACCTTGTCGCCCTTGGTTGCGGTGATGGTGATGGGGGCGGAGACCGCTCCCGGCTTGCCCGCGGTCCCGATCGCGGCAATGCCTTCAACCCCGATTTTCATGACAGTCGTGCCGTTTTTGCCGGCCGAGCATTCCCGCGCCACGTCGCGAATCGAAAATTGCACACGCACATCGGCCCCCTTGCCCTCGCGCAGCGTCGATCCGCCCTCGCGTACCTCGACCTTCGGGCACGGGACGTCCGGTTCCTCAACCGCCGCGGCTTGGGGTGCAGGTGCCGGTTTGGGGGCAGAAAACCACCCCGAAAATACCGAACTGCTGGTGGAAGAGCCAGCCGCGCCCTGTTGCGATCCCCCGCCCATGCAGGCGGCGAGCCCCCATCCCAGAACGACGACGATACCCAACTGACCCACGGACCGTTTCATCATGGTGTTTCCTCCAAAAGCGCTGAACCTGATCTCAAATCGGTAGATCAGGGCAATCTTGCAAGCCCGCTGGCAAAACCTGCGAGCGGAATCGGTATGCCCACACCTTCATCCGGCTTGGGGTATATGACAAATAATGCGGTTGAACCGGTGCTGAACCGGCCGATCAGCCCGTCATCCATCGCCACTTCGGCCATACAGCCATTGCCCAAACACCGCATAAAGCCGGTCCGTCCGATATCGGTGCCATCGATTTTGAGGCCCAATCCGGCGGGTAAAACCACGCCCAGCGGCGCCACCACACGCAACAAATGCCCGCCATCGGGCACTTTGAGCACGATCACGACCAGTTGAACGTCCGGTCTGCCATCGGCATAGACATTTTGCACCAGCACGCATTGCTCGGTGAGCGCGCCAGCGGGAATTTCGCAGCGCAACGCCCACTCGCCATAAAGCCCCTTGATCGCAGGGTCGGATGTGGTCTGAGGCGGTGGCGGCGTTGAGGATTGCGGCGCGGTCGGAGCCGCGGGTGATGCCGCTTCAACGGACAGCGTCGCGCAGATGCCGAACAGGGCGCTCAACACGCCGCGGCACGCATCGCCCATGCTCCGCCTCATCACCATTCTATGCTCCTGCCCATCAGGCATGACGTGTTTCATGCGCGCCACCTAAAGCCCGCCCGTCGGACCTGTCAAACCTTCGTCAAATGCAGGCCAGCCGCGCACCGTGTGCGACGCCAAAACACCCGGAAAATACCGATTTATCCCCTTGGACACGTTGCACTTTGTGCACGATTGTGATTTTTGAGGGCCGGGCGGCGCAATCCGGCCCTGAGCATGTGTTGTTACGGTGGGGCTCACCTCGCCCATGATTGCCGCGCTCGGGCTTTTGGGAATGAGACGTCTCCCGCGCCTTGATGGAGATCTGAGCATCATGACACGTTCGATAATCGGTGCCGCGCTTTCGAAATTCGGTGCCGCGCTAGCCGTCCTTTTCACCGTCGGCTTTGCAAGCGCAGCCCTTGCCGGAACAGGCCAGCCGAGCCCTTGGCAGATGAACATGCAGGTTCCGGTAACGGAATCGGCTGAGTTCCTTGGTGCTATGCACAATGGCGTCAACATCGTCATCGCGCTGATCTCTGCTTTCGTGCTCTTGCTCCTCATCATCGTGGTGGTGCGGTTCAACGAGAAAGCCAATCCGGTCCCATCGAAAACGACTCATCACACGGGTCTTGAAATCGCGTGGACCTTGATCCCGGCTTTGATCCTTGTCGGCATTGCGATCCCGTCGTTCCGTCTGCTCACGATGCAGGTTCAATTGCCGAAGGCCGACATCACCGTGAAGGCCGTTGGTCATCAATGGTACTGGTCTTACGAATATCCGGAAGATCAGGGCGGTGGGTTCACATTCGATTCCTATATGCTCTCGCGCGAAGACGCCGCGAAAGCCAATCAACCCGCTTTGCTCGCCGTTGATAACGAGCTTGTTCTGCCCGCTGGCAAAACCGTGGTCGTGCAAGTGGTTGGCGCAGACGTCATTCACAATTTCGCGGTTCCGTCTTTCGGCATTCGTATGGATGCTGTTCCGGGTCGCTTGAACCAGACATGGTTCAAGACTGATCGCGAAGGCATGTATTATGGCCAATGCTCGCGTCTTTGCGGCGCAAACCATGCTTATATGCCAATTGCGGTTCGCATCGTCAGCCCCGATGCTTATGCGTCATGGCTCACGGAAGCGAAAAAGAAATTCGCATCGCTTGATCAGCAAAATCTCGCAATCGCATCGAACGAGTAAGTCAAAAGAAAGATTGCCGGGCGATAACCGTGTCGCCCGCAAGAAATCAGAATTTCAAACGCAATCAGAACTTCATAAGCAATCAGAATTCTTGGGAACAGAAGAATGGCAAACGCAGCTTCAGCTCATGACGCCCATCACGACCACCCTACCGGTTGGAAGCGTTGGGTCATGTCGACCAACCACAAGGACATCGGCACGATGTACCTGATCTTCGCGATCACGGCAGGTCTGGTCGGCGGCTTCCTCTCGATTGCAATGCGTCTCGAGCTTCAAGAGCCGGGATTGCAGTATTTCACCAATCCGCAGACCTATAACGTATTCGTGACAGGTCACGGCTTGATCATGGTGTTCTTCGTGGTCATGCCTGCGGTCATCGGCGGCTATGGCAACTGGTTTGTGCCCTTGATGATCGGCGCACCCGACATGGCCTTCCCGCGCATGAACAACATCTCGTTCTGGTTGCTTCCTGCCGCGCTGGGCCTTCTGCTCATCTCGCTGTTTGTGGAAGGGGCACCGGGTTCAAACGGTTTTGGTGGCGGGTGGACGGTTTATCCGCCGCTCTCGACCATGGGTCATCCGGGTCCCGCGCTCGATTTCGGTATTCTCTCGCTCCATCTTGCGGGTGCGTCATCGATCTTGGGTGCGATCAATTTCATCACCACGATTTTGAACATGCGCGCGCCGGGCATGACGATGCATAAAATGCCTTTGCTGGCTTGGGCATTGCTCGTCACCGCGTTCTTGCTCTTGCTCTCGCTTCCCGTTCTCGCGGGCGCGATCACGATGCTTCTTACCGATCGCAATTTCGGTACGGCGTTCTTTGATCCTGCCAATGGCGGCGATCCGATCCTCTATCAGCACCTCTTCTGGTTCTTTGGTCATCCGGAAGTGTACATCATGATTTTGCCGGGCTTCGGCATTGTCAGCCACATCATCTCGACCTTCTCGAAAAAGCCGATCTTCGGTTATCTCGGCATGGCTTACGCGATGGTGGCGATTGGTGCGGTGGGCTTCATCGTCTGGGCGCATCACATGTACACCGCAGGCCTTGCGCTCAACACGCAGCGTTACTTCGTGTTCGCAACTATGGTGATTGCGGTGCCAACGGGTGTGAAGATCTTCTCGTGGATTGCCACAATGTGGGGCGGTTCATTGCGCTTCACAGCGGCGATGCAATGGGCGATCGGCTTCATCTTCCTCTTCACGGTTGGTGGTGTGACAGGCGTCGTTCTCTCGAATGCCGGTCTCGATCGTAACTTGCACAACACCTATTATGTTGTGGCTCACTTCCATTACGTGTTGTCGCTCGGTGCGGTGTTCTCGATCTTTGCGGGCTTCTATTATTGGTTCCCGAAAATGTCGGGCCGCATCATTCCGGAATCGATCGGCATCCTCCATTTCTGGATCTCGTTCATCGGCGCGAATGTGCTCTTCTTCCCGATGCACTTCACGGGCCTGTCGGGTATGCCACGTCACTATGTGGACTATCCCGATGCGTTCGCCGGATGGAACCGCATATCGTCTTACGGCTCCTATATTTTCGCTGCCGGTTTGCTCGTATTCTTCTACGGCATCCTGCGCGCCTATCTGAGCCCTGTGCGTGCCGCGGATAATCCATGGGGCGTTGGTGCTACGACGCTGGAGTGGACACTCACCTCTCCGCCTCCGCATCACCAGTTCGAGACCCTGCCGCGCATCGCCGGTGGCAGTCACTGATCCCAAGCGTTCGAGTCCGGTCACCGAACCGATCAGTCTCAGATAAAGTCCGGAGCGGGATAAAATCCCGCTCCGTCCCGTTCCGGAACCCTGTTTTCGACCAGAAATGACCCCGATGACGCTCGCAGCCGAACCCGTCGCCCCCTCTTCTTCCGCGCTCGACGCGGAGCGGCCGACCATCGCCTTCGGCACCGCGCGCGATTACTACGAGCTTCTCAAACCGCGCGTAATGCAGCTCGTGATTTTCACGGCTTTGGTCGGGATGCTCACCGCGCCGGGTCCGATCAATCCGATTATCGGCTTTGCCAGCCTGCTGGCGATTGCGGTGGGTGCAGGCGCCTCGGGCTGCCTCAATATGTGGTATGATGCGGGCATTGATGCGCTGATGACGCGCACCTCAAAACGCCCCATTCCCGCAGGGTCGATCCAGCCGGGCGAAGCGCTCGCTTTCGGCATGACCTTGTCCATCGGCTCGGTCCTATTTTTAGGCCTGATTGCGAATTGGTACGCGGCGGCGTTTCTCGCCTTCACGATTTTCTTCTATGTCGTCATCTACACAATGTGGCTCAAACATTGGACGGCGCAGAACATCGTGATTGGTGGCGCGGCCGGCGCCTTCCCGCCCATGATCGGCTATATGGCAATCACGGGCTCGTTCAATCTTGAGAGCTTTCTCTATTTCCTTCTGATCTTTGTTTGGACGCCGCCCCATTTTTGGGCGCTCGCTCTGGTCAAGAGCCATGAATATGCGCGCGCCGGCGTACCGATGTTGCCGGTCGTTGCCGGACCGGATGCCACCCGCGCACAAATCCTCTGGTATGCGCTCGCGCTCATTCCGGTCGGCATGGCCCCGGCCTTGCTGTCTGGCGCGGGATATTTCTATCTTGTTGTCGCCACCGTGTTCGGCCTTGTTCTCGCCGCTTTGGCCTATGATCTTTATCGCAAGCGTGAGGGCGATGCGGCACGCAAAGCCGCGTTCCGCCTGTTTGGAACATCCATTCTCTATCTCTTCGGCCTGTTTGGCGCGCGTCTTGTCGAACAGCTTCTGCCCCTGTTGCCATGGAGTCTGCTGAAATGAGCGCCGAACATTATCCCGAAATTCCGCAACTTACGGCAGAAGAAATCAAGCGCCGCAATGCCCGTTCGCGTGCGCTCGGTTTGTTTCTGGGTGCGCTCGTCATTTTGTTCTTCGTGGTCACCATCGCCAAACTCGGCGGCAATGTTTTGAACCGCCCGCTCTGATCGCATGACCGCACAACCCACCCCGTCCAGCAGCCTGCCGATCCGCGCCACGCTTGCGGCGTGTCTGGCGGTCGTCATGCTGATGGTAGGGGCGGCCTATGCGGCGGTGCCGCTCTATCGCCTCTTCTGCCAGCTTACCGGATTTGGCGGCACGACCCGCGTGGCCACCTCGGCACCGGATACCGCGCTCGGACGGCCCATCTCCGTGCGCCTCGATGCGAATGTCGCACCGGGTCTGATGTGGAGCTTCAAGCCGGAGACGCCGGTCGTGTCCTTGAAGATCGGCGAAACCACGACGGTTTTTTATAAAATTACCAATCGCGGCCCCCGCACCACAACCGCGCAGGCCACCTACAATGTCCAGCCCGATATGGCGGGCAGCTATTTCAACAAGCTGCAATGTTTCTGCTTTTCGGACGTCACATTGAAGCCGGGCGAGACGCTGGATGTGCCGGTGGTTTTCTTCGTCGATCCGGCGCTGTCCGCCGACAAGGACATCGCCAATCTCGACACGATTACGCTTTCCTACACCTTCTTTCCCTCCAAGACCCCAAAATCACCGGTTGCGGAGTTGACAGAGCCACCCAAACCGCAATTGTAGCCACCTGAATGAGCGGGATGTCGCGTGAGCGGCCCCGTATAAGACCGGAGACCCGATATGGCCGACGCGCACGCAAGAAACCACGACTATCACATCGTCGATCCAAGCCCCTGGCCGTTTGTCGGCTCGGTCAGCGCCTTCATCTTTGCGGTGGGCGCGATCATGACGATGAAGGGCTTACATATCGGCACCCTCAAGGCGGGCCCGATCGTGTTCGGCCTCGGCCTTCTCGGCGTTCTCTACACGATGATGTCGTGGTGGTCAGACGTGATCAACGAGGCGCAAAATCGCGGCAATCACACGCGCATCGTTCAAATGCATCATCGCTACGGCATGATCATGTTCATCGCGTCCGAAGTGATGTTCTTCGTGGCCTGGTTCTGGGCCTTCTTCGACTCGAGCATCTATGCCGGCGAAGAGAAGGCCTTTTTGCGCTATGAATTCACCGGCGGCCATTGGCCTCCGCATGGCATCGAAGTGCTTGATCCCTGGCACCTGCCTTTGCTCAACACGCTGCTTTTGCTCACCTCGTCAACTACT
This sequence comes from Hyphomicrobiales bacterium, assembly GCA_947455645.1. Lineage (GTDB taxonomy): Bacteria > Pseudomonadota > Alphaproteobacteria > Rhizobiales > Beijerinckiaceae > CAIUPE01. The sequence goes on from CANGPA010000009.1 coordinate 25,510, forward strand.
GTGACATGGGCGCACCACGCGCTCTTGCACAATGATCGTCAGGGATTGAAGCAGGGCCTCTGGCTCACAATCATCCTCGCCGTCTGCTTCACAGGCGTGCAGGCTTATGAATATACGCATGCGGAATTCAGCTTCGCCGGCAACATCTATGGTGCAACCTTCTTCATGGCCACGGGCTTCCATGGTTTCCATGTGATCGTGGGCACCATCTTCTTGGCGGTCTGCCTCATGCGCGCCACGCGCGGTGACTTCACGCCAAAGCAGCATCTCGGCTTCGAATTTGCTGCATGGTATTGGCACTTCGTGGACGTGGTATGGATGTTCCTCTTTGTCTCGATCTATCTGTGGGGCTCGCATTGGGGTTCGATTGTTCACAATCACTGATCGGCCTGCACGACCCATTCAAGGGGCGGCGTAAGCCGCCCCTTTTTCTTTTTGAGAAGAACCAACACCGATGACACAACCTCTCCCGCCATCACGCGACGCCGGACAGAGCGCAGGCTTCAAAGGACGGTGCCCGCGGTGTGGCGAAGGCAAACTGTTTTCCGGTTACATTGCATTGGCTCCGCGTTGCACCGTGTGCGGCCTTGATTACAGCTTTGCTGATTCCGCCGATGGCCCCGCGGTTTTCGTGATGTTGATTGCGGGATTTATCGTGCTTGGCACAGCGCTTTATGTCGATGCGACCTATGAACCGCCGCTTCTTCTTTTGGCCGCAATTTTCTTGCCCCTTATGGCCGTGGTCAGTCTGGGTCTCATCCGTCCTTTGAAAGGCTGGCTGATTGCCGCGCAATATCGCAACAAGGCCGAACAGGGACAGCTTGAGCGCTAAAATGATCATGGGGTCGAGCAAATCATGAACACGACGCGACGCCTGATCATTCCGGGCTTGTTTACAGCGCTGGCCTTTGTCTGTCTGGTCGGTCTCGGCATCTGGCAACTCGAACGCTTGCACGAGAAAGAAGCGCTGCTGGCGCGCATCGCGGAACGGCTTGAGCAAGCCCCCGTTGCCCTGCCCGCTGAGTCTGAATGGGCCGCGCTTGCGCCATCCGATTATGATTATCGCAAAGTCACGCTCACCGGTCGTTTTCTGCAACAGCGTGAAACACATCTCTTCAGCTTTATCGCAAAAGGCGAGCGCGGCGATACGATTCCGGGCTATATGGTCTTCACACCATTGGTGCTTGAGAACGGTGCCACCGTCATCATCAATCGCGGCTTTGTTCCGGAAGCCTTGAAAGATCAGAGCCTGCGCACTGCAGGGCAGCTCGAAGGGCCCGTCAGCATCACCGGCCTTATGCGCGCACCCGAAAAACGCGGCCTTTTCACACCGGCTGATAGCATCGAAAAAAACATCTATTTCACGCGCGATGCCAAAATCCTCGCTGAGGCGTTGAACCTGCCCCGCGTGGCCGCTTTCACCATTGATGCGGACGAGACACCGGTTCCGGGCGGCGCACCGCTCGGCGGGCAGACGATCGTGTCCGTGCCCAATAATCACCTGCAATATGCGCTGACATGGTTTGCGCTTGCGCTCGCCCTTCTCGGCGTCTTTGTCGCCTTTGTCCGCAAAGCGGGAACACGGGCGGCGTGAGTCGGCTTGCCAGCCGAGCGTCCAGTTCGTAAGGAACGTCAAACTCGTTAAGGACGCTTTGCACCGTGACACGCCCGGCATCAGTCGCCCCTCAAATCCATGTTTCCACACGCGGCGAAGCGCCGGCTTTGGGCTTTTCCGATGCCCTGCTTGCAGGCCTTGCGCGTGATGGCGGTCTTTACTGGCCGCAAGCCTTCCCCACGATGAGCCACGCCGAGATCGAAAGCCTTGCAGGCTTGCCCTATGCCGACATCGCCAAGCGGATCATCGCCCCCTTTGCCGATGACATCGCGCCCGAAGCGCTCGGTGCCATGATCGACGAGGCCTATGCCACATTCCGTCATCCATCCGTTTGCCCGCTGGTTGAAATCGATACGAATCTCTTTGTGCTCGAACTCTTTCGCGGCCCCACACTCGCCTTCAAAGATGTGGCGATGCAATTGCTCGGCCGCTTGATGGATCATGTGCTCGCCTTGCGTGGGGAGCGCGCCACGATTGTGGGCGCAACCTCGGGGGATACGGGCGGCGCCGCAATCGATGCGTTCAAAGGCTTGAGCCGTGTCGATATGGTGATCCTGTTTCCGAACGGCCGCGTCAGCGATGTGCAACGCCGTCAAATGACAACGGTTGAGGCCGACAATATCCATGCGGTGGCGGTGGATGGAACTTTTGATGATTGTCAGGCGCTTGTAAAAGCCATGTTTAATCATCATGCCTTTCGTGATCGCCTCAAACTCTCCGGCGTCAATTCGATCAATTGGGCACGCATCGTTGCGCAGATTGTTTATTATTTTTCGTCCGCCGTCTCGCTCGGCGCCCCCAATCGTAAAATCTCTTACGCGGTACCCACCGGAAATTTCGGTGATGTGCTTGCGGGCTTTGTTGCCAAACGCATGGGCCTTCCCGTTGGCCACTTGTCAGTGGCCACCAATGAGAATGACATTCTCGCCCGAGCACTCAAAACCGGACGCTATGAAATGTCGGGTGTGGTGGCGACAACATCACCGTCGATGGACATTCAAATCTCGTCGAATTTCGAGCGCCTTCTCTATGAAACTGCAGGCCGCGACTCAGGCGTGATCCGCGGGCTGATGGCTAATCTCGCACAGTCAAAAAATTTCACGATTCCGCCGCAAGCGCTCGCCTCCATAAGGCAAGATTTCACCGCACTGCGTGCCGACGCAAAAGACGTCGATGATGAAATGAAATCGACATGGCAACGCGCGTCCTATTTGCTTGATCCGCATACCGCGATTGGGGTTAAGGCCGCGCGCGCTTTGTTGAAACAAGATCGTGCAACGCCGGTCGTGGCGCTGGGCACCGCGCATCCGGCAAAATTCCCCGATGCTGTGAAAGCAGCAACGGGTGTGCATCCGGAGCTTCCGGCACATCTGTCGGATTTGATGAGCCGGAAAGAACGCATGACGCATTTGGCCAATGATCAAACGGTGATTGAACGCTTTATCGCGGATCATACCCGCGCCGGTCGGGAGACCCGCGCGTGAGCGCCGACGACCGCATCGAAGCGGTCAAAGTCACGACTCTGCCCAATGGTCTGCGCGTCGTCAGCGAAAATATGCCCGGCCTTGCCACGATGGCGATTGGTGTCTGGAGTGGCGCAGGCTCACGTCACGAGCGGGCCGAAGAACAAGGCCTCGCGCATCTTCTCGAACATATGGCCTTCAAAGGCACCTCGCGCCGCAACGCACTTCAAATTGCTGAGGAGATTGAAGCGGTCGGCGGCGAAGTGAATGCCGAAACCAATACCGAATACACCGCTTATTATGCGCGCACACTCAGAGGCGACATGCCGCTCGCGGTTGATATTCTCTCCGACATTCTCTCCGACCCTCTTTATGACAGCGCGGAACTCAAGCGCGAAAAAGAAGTGATCTTGCAAGAGATCGGCGCCTATGAAGACACGCCCGATGAAGTTGTCTTCGATATGGTGATGGAAACCGCTTTTGCCGGTGCGCCGATTGGGCGACGGATTTTGGGCACGCCCAAAACCGTGCGTGCGCAAAACCCCGCATCCATGCGCGCCTTTATGGATCGCACCTATCGCACGCCCTCCATGGTCGTTTCTGCCGCCGGTGCGATTGATCATGACAATCTCATCAACGAAGTGGGCAATCGCTTCGCACGCTTTGGCCAGAGCGAAGCGGCAGCGCCCGAAGCTGCAAATTATACGGGCGGTGACGAACGCCGCACACGCAAACTTGAACAAGCGCATGTTGTGTTCGGATTCAACGCGATGTCATGGCGTGATCCGGATCATTACGCGATGCATGTGTTTTCTAATCTTCTTGGTGGAGGCATGTCCTCGCGCCTCTTTCAAGAAGTGCGCGAGAAACGCGGGCTTTGCTACGAAATCTATTCCTTCTTCTCGCCCTTCTCTGACTCCGGTTTCTTTGCCGTTTATGGCGGCACGGGCGAAGCGCATTTGCAAGATTACGCCCCGCTTGTTTTGGATACGCTGACTGAGGCCACCAAAAGCGTCACAGAAGCGGAAGTCGCGCGCGCCAAAGCGCAAATGAAAATGTCGCTTCTGACAGCGCTTGAATCACCCGGTCGTCGCGCTGAACAAATGGCGCGTCACATGCTCGCTTATGGTCGCGTTCTGCCCCGCCAAGAACTTGTGACGATGATCGATGCGATCACAGTGGCCGATGTGCGCCGCGCCGGTGCGAGTTTACTCAACGCACCGCCGACACTCGCCGCCATCGGCCCGATCAAACCCTTGATCGATGCACATGCCATGGCCGCCCTGATCGGCGCGCCACCGCCGCCCGCGCGTTAGGATCCGCACCCATGGGGTTCTTTGGACGAACCGATCGGGCCCGCGCTGTCGCACCGCTTCGAGAAGGCGGCCTCCTCATCCGCCTGCCGGTGATGGATGATTTCCCCGTTTGGTCGAAATTGCGCGCCGAGAGCCGCAGTTTTTTAACACCGTGGGAACCGCAGTGGCGGGAGGACGATCTAACGCGCACCGCGTTTCGGATGCGCTATTTCAATCCGGACGATGCCGATGTCCTCTACCCCTTCTTCATTTGTGATGCGGCCACGGGCGCGCTGTTAGGCGGGATCAGTTTCGGCCATATCCGGCGCGGCGTCTCGCATTCGAGCATGATGGGCTATTGGATGGGTGCGCCCTATGCGGGTAAGGGCATCATGACGCGGGCCGTGCCGATTGCCCTCAAATTGGCCTTCGGTCCGGTGGGCTTACGCCGTATTGAGGCGGGTTGCGTGCCGCGCAATGAGGCCTCGATTCGCGTTTTGGAGGCCAACGGCTTCCAGCGCGAGGGCTATGCGCGGCAATATCTGTGCATCAATGGCGTTTGGGAAGATCACGTCATTTATGCCCGGCTCAAATCCGATCCCGCAGTCTAGGCTGCACATCCGGCTTGCCCCGCACCGTCTTGCCCCATCCCGTCCCTTTTGGTTTACCTGACACCCCCCCTTGCGATAGGGTGCCGCCTCACGTCGGGAGCCTTTGGATTTTGACCCTCCGCACCCTTTTGCAAAGCCTGATCCTGAGTGGTGCGGCCCTTGTCTTCGCGGCGCTCGTTTGCGCTCGGCCGGCCTATGCGATCGACGTCGTCGTGATTCAGGCCGAATCCGCCGCGATCGACCTTCTGCCGAGCATTGATCCGCATCGCTCGAGCGGCGACGAGATTCAGATTACAACGGCCCCTAGCGCCGACGGAATCGTCCGCCGCATCGCGGTCAAAGCGAAAGCCGTGGGCGGCCAGCCCGACTGGATCGTGTTCGCATTGCGTAACGACTCGGGCGCAACGATGACCCGCTGGCTCGTTGCCCCCCACCAGCATCTCGTCGGCTCCGGCGTGATCTGGCCCGATCTCGGTGCGACCCGCCTCGTCAATGTCACCGCGAGCCAAGGCGCCAATCCCGAGCGTCTGCCCAATCCCGAAGCCGATATTTTTCAGCTCCAGCTTGAACCCGGCACCGCGATCACCTTTGTTGCGGAATTGGCCAATCCGAGCCTGCCGGAACTCACGCTCTGGTCGCCCGATGCCTATAAGGACAAGGCCAATGGCCTGACTTTTTATCGCGGCATCATCACCGGCATCATTGGCTTGCTCGCCCTGTTTTTAACAGTGCTCACTTTGATCCGCGGTACGATTATTTTTCCGGCGGCAGCGTTGCTTGCGTGGGCGGTTGCCGCTTATGCCGCGGTTGATTTCGGTCTGTTTGGCCTTCTGCTATCGACCACGGCCGAAGGCGAGCGCATTTATCGCGCGGGCGCGGAAGCGGTGCTTGCAACCACGCTTCTGGTGTTTCTGCTCGCTTATCTCGATCTCAACCGCTTGCGCGTTCATGTCAGCCAGATCGTCACACTCTGGCTTGTGTTTTTAGGCAGCATGATCGCCGTCACCATTATTGATCCGGCGGTGGCATCGGGCCTTGCCCGTCTATCGATTGCCTTCGTGGCCGTCATTGGGTTGTTGCTCATTGTTTATCTCGCAACCCATGGGCAAGCACGCGCCATCTTGCTGATCCCGACATGGATCATCCTGTTTGCATGGGTGACGGCTGCCGGTTTCACACTCATGGGACGCGTCACCGGTGATCTTGCCCCACAATCGCTCATCGGCGGTCTGGTTCTGATCATTTTGTTGATCGGATTCACCGTCACGCAACACGCTTTTTCAGGATCCAATCTTGCGGGTGCCGAATTGGCCGATGCGTCGCGCAAAGCCTTGGCACTCACCGGCGCAGGGGACATTATTTTCGATTGGGATTTGGCGCGTGATCACATCCGCGTGGGCGCAGAAGCCGAAGCGGTGCTGGGCTATTCCACCGGACGCCTTGCCGGCACGCCGGGTGATTTTCTCGATTATCTGCACCCGGCAGATCGCGATACATTTTCAACCTCCGTGGATCGCGTCTGTCATGAGCGCCGCGGCCGCTTGTCGACCGATCTGCGTTTGCGTGCGGATGACGGACATTATCACTGGTTCCGTCTGCGCGCGCGTCCTGTGGTGAGCGAAGATGGCATCGTGCTGCGGTTGATGGGCACGCTCTCCGACATCACCGATTCCCGTTTGACCGAAGAACGGCTTCTGCATGATGCAATCCATGACAGTCTGACCGGCTTGCCCAATCGTCGCCTGTTGATTGACCGCATCGATTTGATGCTGGATTTGATGCGCGCGGGTGAACCCTTGCGTCCCACCGTTGTCACAATCGACATTGATCGTTTCCGCGAAACCAATGAAGCGCTCGGTTTGAGCGGCGGCGATGCGCTCTTGCTCGCCGTCACGCGACGCCTCCTGCGCCTCGTGCAGCCGCAAGACGGGCTTGCGCGCATTGGGGGAGATCGCTTTGCGATTTTGCTGCTCTCCGAACGCGACCCCGCACCGATCACAGCCCTTGTCGATCACATTCGAAAAAATCTCGCGACTCCGATTACAGTGGGTGATCGCGAAGCCTCGTTCACCGTCTCCATCGGCATTGCCCTACCCGATCAACGCGCCGAAACCAGCGCCGATCTCTTGTTACGCAATGCCGAAATCGCCGTTGCCCACGCCAAGAAAATGGGTGGTGACCGCATTGACGTGTTCCGCCCTACAATGCGCGCGCAATCGAGCGAACGTCTCGCGCTTGAAATCGATTTGCGCACCGCGATTGCGCGTGAGCAGATCATCGTTTCATGGCGCCCTATTGTTCGGCTGACCGATCGTTCGATCGCTGGTTTTGAAGCCGTGCCCGTCTGGATTCATCCAGATCACGGCATTATCGGCCAAGATGAATTCATGGAACTCGCCGAAACCGCCGAGCTTGTGAATGTTCTGTCTAATTTTATTTTGGAGCGCACACTCGTTGAACTGAGCACATGGCAAAAACTGCTCGAAACTGATCCGCCTTTCTACGCCACACTGCCTGTCAGCGCGCCCACACTTGAGCGGCCTGAATTTGTGCGTGATGTGAAAGCCGCTTTGGGTCGTGCACCGGTGCCGCGCGCCACTTTGCGCGTGGAAGTGTCAGAGCGCTATCTGATGGATCATCCCGAACATGCCGTGCATGTGTTGAATGGTCTTGCCGATATTGGCGCAGGCATTGCGATTGGCGATTTCGGCCATGGCTATTCGTCATTGGGCTATCTCGAACGCTTCCCCTTCGAGGCCATCCGCCTCTCGCGCAGCGTCACGCGGCCTGATCCGTCCGGCGTGCGTCCCGCCATTCTGCGTTCCGTCGTCAGTTTGGCACAGGATCTCGATGTGGATTTGATCGCCGACGGTCTCGAAACCGAATCGGACGCCATCCAATTCGCGCAACTCGGCTTTGGATTGGGACAGGGCGCCACATTTGGCCCCGCGCTCACCGCACAAGACACCCGCAAATTGATCAAGGGATAATCTGATCCGAATTAAAATGGATCAGAGAATAAACGGCTCAGAGAAAACGCAACGATGTTACGCGTGGCCGGGTACCGCTGAAAGCATCGCCGGATCAACACCGATCAAAGACAAAGCGCGCGCGTATTTTGTCTCGTGATCGCGATCAAACAAAATATCGTGTCGGGCCGGACATAAAATCCAGCCATTATCCTGCATTTCCATTTCAAGCTGGCCGGGACTCCATCCCGCATAACCGAGCGCGAACATCGCTTCCTCAGGCCCTTCACCGCGCGCAATCGCCTGCAAAATTTCGATATTGGCAGAGAGCCGGATTTCACCATTCACCGCCACCGATCCGAAATCGCGCTTGGGGTCCGCCGCATGCAAAACAAAGCCGCGCGAAGTCTCCACCGGCCCGCCATGCAACACATCCATATTGCGGACATTTTGCGGCGCATGGATCGCACCACCCTCCGGCAGAAGTTTCAACTGCGCCAGCAAATCCGCGAAGACGAGATCATCGGCAGGCTTATTGACGACGATCCCCATCGCGCCCTCATCCGAATGCGCGCAGACATACACAACCGACCGCGCGAAACGATCATCACCAATGCCCGGAGAGGCAACCAGCAATTGGCCATTGAGCAAAAAAGGCGCGTCGTCATCCATCGGCAAAACTCTCCGTGAGACTCAAGTGTAACCCCGCATCGGCATTTGCGGAAGAGATCAGATCACACCACTGGCAAATGAATGATGAACGGCTTAAGGAGGGATCATGGCTTTTATGCGTATGTCCCGTCGCGGCATTTCGATTTTCGGCTTGAGTAGACAAGCGCCGATGATACCGCTGATCTTGACGCTGCTTTTGATTCAGAATGCACCATTGCGCGCGGAACCCTCCGCCGCAGTGGCCTTGCTCGATGGCGGCGCAGAGGCACAAACCCATAGCGCGGGTGTCGAGATCACCCTGTCAGGCCAAACCAAAACCTATTGGCGCATGCCGGGCGATTCCGGTCTGCCCCCTGTGTTTGACTGGTCCGCATCCGAGAATGTCGCACGCGTCGCTGTGGAATGGCCCAGACCTGAGCGGATTGCCGATCCGTCAGGCACGATTTTGGGCTATCATACCCGCGTCATTTTTCCGCTGCGTGTCACGACAAGCGATGCCGCAAAGCCGATGACGCTTCGTCTCAAACTTGATTTTGCAATCTGCGAAGACCTCTGCGTGCCGGTCTCGGCCAATGCGGCAGTCAAACTCGGCGCGGGTCCGGCGCGCGCAGCCATCGACGCCTTTCGTGCCCGTGTGCCGCAAGCGGGAACCCTCGGTCAGGGTCCCGATCCACGCCTCGTAGCCATCGGTCCCGACCCCGCCCGCGCTGATGCCCTCATCGTCACCACCGGCGCGCCGGTTGATGATCTCATTCTGGAGGGACCGAAGGGCTGGTATTTTGGCGATGCCAGCCGGATCGGCGGCACAGATGCCGCCCCCATTTTTCGGGTTCTGGCGCTGGAAAAGCCAACCAAGGGCCGTTTTGCCGGGCTTACGCTCACGCTGACCTTGCTCGGCCCCACCTCAGCCACCGAAACCACGCTGACGCTCGACGCCGACGGTGCGATCCGCTAACCCGTCAGCACGTATACGACTCACGGCACGTCGTCGCCTTCCGTTCAACAAAACCCCAAGGACCTCCCTTATGACCATCACAACCGGCCAGAGCCTTCCCGAAGTCACCTTCCGCGTTCCCACAGCGGATGCGCCTTCCGCGCGCACGACAACGCAGACTTTCAAAGGTCGTCGCGTGGTGCTCTTTGCCGTTCCCGGCGCCTTCACGCCCACCTGCCAGAACAATCATTTGCCCGGCTATCTGAAATTCCGTGATCAGTTTCTCGCCAAGGGCATTGATGAAATCGTCGTCGTGTCGGTCAATGATGTGCATGTGATGAAAGCATGGGCAAAGGCCAATGACGCGATGGATAAGATCGCATTCTTGGCCGATGGCAGCGCAGAATTCACAAAAGCCGTTGGCCTTGTGCTCGATGCCACCGCAGGCGGCATGGGCGTTCGCTCTTTGCGCTACTCGATGTTGGTCGAAGACGGCGTTGTAAAAATTCTCAATGTCGAAGCCAACCCCGGCGAGGCTGATACTTCGGGCGCTGCGGCACTGCTCGCGCAACTTTAAGTCTAAAGCGATCACGCTTCATGCGGGTGCTTCTCATCGGTTCAGGCGGGCGCGAACACGCGCTCGCCCTTAAACTCTCACAAAGCCCGCTTCTGTCGGCGCTCTTGATTGCGCCCGGTAATCCCGGCACCGCGCAATGCGGCACCAATGTCGCACTCGCGATCACCCATCACGCTGATGTCATCAGCTTCTGCCAAAGAGAACAAATTGATCTCGTTGTGATCGGGCCCGAAGCGCCTTTGGTTGCTGGCCTCGTCAATGATCTCGCGCAAGCGGGCATCAAAGCCTTTGGTCCTTCAAAAGCCGCAGCACAACTTGAAGGCTCGAAAGCCTTCACCAAAGAACTCTGTGTCGAAGCGCATATTCCAACAGCCGCTTTCGCGCGCTTCACGGAGATTGCGCCGGCAAAGGCTTATGTGCGCAGCAAAGGCGCGCCGATTGTAATCAAAGCCGATGGGCTTGCGGCAGGCAAAGGTGTTGTTGTCGCGCAATCGATTGCTGAAGCCGAAGACGCGATTGATGCGATCCTTCAAGGCGCACTCGGCTCAGCCGGTGCAGAGATCGTCATCGAAGACTGTCTGATTGGCGAAGAAGCGTCGTTCTTTGCTTTGGTTGATGGCACACACGCTCTCGCACTCGCGTCCGCGCAAGATCATAAGCGCGTCGGCGATGGCGATACCGGCCCCAACACCGGTGGCATGGGCGCTTATTCACCCGCACCCATCGTCAGCGCAGACATCGCAGAACGCGTGATGGCCGAAATTATTCGGCCCACCGTTGCGACAATGCAAAAGCGCGGTACGCCTTTTCATGGTGTGCTCTTCGCCGGATTGATGATCACAACCGATGGACCAAAACTGATTGAATACAACACGCGCTTTGGTGATCCCGAATGTGAAGTGCTGATGCCGCGTCTTGAAAGCGATCTTCTGCCTTTGCTGCTGGCAACCATCGACGGCACGCTTCAAACGCACTCCCCGCAATGGTCGGCTGATGCCGCGCTCACTGTTGTGATGGCGGCGAAAGGCTATCCCGGCACGCCTGAAAGCGGCACACGCATCGCGGGTCTTGAGCGCGCAGAGGCGCTTTCAAACGTCACCGTCTATCACGCAGGCACAGCGCTTGATGATCACAACGCGCTCATTGCCAAAGGCGGGCGTGTGTTGGCTGTCACCGCACGCGGCCCATCCATCAAAGACGCCCAAAGCCGCGCCTATGAGGGCGTCGCCGCAATCGATTGGCCGAGCGGCTTCTACCGCAAAGACATCGGCTGGCGCGCCGTATAATCGCGCGGCTTCGCAATGGCGCGTAGCGAGTAGGCAATCGGCAAAAAAACACCCTCATCCTGAGGAGCATCGCATTAGCGATGCGTCTCGAAGGACAGGAGAGCGAATAGTGAATAGTGATTAGGCAATCGGCAAAAAAAATAAAGTCCTCATCCTGAAGAGCATCGCGTTAGCGATGCGTCTCGAAGGACGTTGTTCTTTAATCGTCATGACCGGGCTTGTCCCGGTCATCCACGACTTACTGGAAAATAATTGAGTTACGTCTCAAGTCGTGGATGGCAGGCAAATACTCTCAAAGAAAAAAGATTGGCCTGTCGTGACGGCTGAAGGAATGAGTCCTCGTGACGACTTCCCTACTGCCTACTGCCTACTGCCTACTGCCTACTGCCTACTGCCTACTGCCTACTCGCTATTCCCCACTGCCTTCATCACCCATCACAACACCCGTCCAGCATATCTCATCACCCCTTTTTCTTACCGCAACACCCTCATTCACGCCTTGATGGATTAATCCTCGACACGGGGCCTCCCCGCCGGGCGAATCCGGGGTTAGAGTTGCATTTATGAGTGACACACCCGCCTCCAATCTCGCCGAATGGTCCGTTTCCGAGCTCTCCGGCGCCCTCAAACGCATGATCGAGGGCGAATTTGGCCATGTCCGCATCCGCGGCGAGGTCTCGGGCTATCGCGGGCCGCATGCCTCCGGCCATGTCTATTTCGCCATCAAGGATGAAACCGCCAAAATCGATGCGGTGATCTGGAAAGGCGTGTTCGGGCGGCTGCGCCACAAGCCCGAAGAGGGCTTGGAAGTCATTGTTACGGGCAAAATCACCTCTTATCCGCTCAAATCAAGCTACCAGATCGTCATTGACGGGCTTGAACCCGCCGGCGTCGGCGCTTTGCTGGCGCAACTCGATGAGCGGCGCAAAAGGCTCGAGGCCGAGGGCCTGTTTGATCCGGCAAGAAAGCAAATTCTCCCTTATTTACCGCGGGTTATCGGTGTCATTACCTCTCCTACGGGGGCTGTGATCCGCGACATTCTCCACCGCTTGGAGGATCGGTTCCCGCGCCCCGTGCTGGTCTGGCCGGTCAAGGTGCAGGGTGAGGGAAGCGCGGCCGAGATTGCCAATGCCATCAAAGGCTTCAATGACTTACCCGAAGACGGGCCAATCCCCCGCCCCGATCTGCTGATCGTCGCCCGCGGTGGCGGTTCGCTCGAGGATTTGTGGAGTTTTAACGAGGAAATCGTCGTTCGGGCGGCGGCAGAGAGCTTTATCCCGCTGATTGCGGCGGTAGGCCACGAAACCGATACAACGCTCATCGATTTCGCCGCCGATTTACGCGCCCCCACCCCCACGGGCGCTGCCGAAATGGCAGTGCCTGTTCGCCTCGAACTCCTTGGAACGGCTCAGGATTTGGGCCGGCGCCTGCGCCAATCCATGGGCCGTCTCAGCGAGCGCCGTAAGGCCGATCTGCGCGCGGTTGTGCGCGCTTTGCCCGCGCTTGACAGTCTGGTGGCCATCCCCCGCCAAAGGCTTGATTTGGCCACCACGCGGCTCGGTCGCGGCCTCGAGCGCAACGCCGCCCGTCACGGCAATAGCCTCACAGAGGCCTCCAGAAGGCTCCTGAGGCTTTCCCCGCAAGCACGGCTGTCTGCGCTCGCCGCCCGCATCAAAGGGCTCTCTGACCGGCTTTCTGCGGCACAGGGCGCAAGCCTGCGGGCTGAGCGACAGGCCATCATCCGCAACCAAGAAATTCTCACCGCGCTTGCCGAGCGCGCCCGCATCGGGCTTGAGCGGGCACTGGAGCGGCGCAACACCCGTCTCCACAGTCTCAGCCAGCTCTTGAAAAGCCTGTCCTATCAAGGGGTTTTGGAACGTGGCTATGCGCTCGTGCTCGACCCGTCCGGCACCCCTCTGCGCTCGGTCAAAGCAGTGCAAAAAGGGGACGCCCTCACACTGCGCTTCGCCGATGGGGCGATCAGGGCGATTGCAGACGAAAAATCAAAAGGGTAAGAAAAACGCATCATGTTGACCCGCCTCGACCCTAAGATTTCCCGTGACGAAGCCCTGATCGAGTTCCTCGATGGGGATTTTCGCGTCATTAAACCGGGGAAATTTGTTCGCTGCGCGGTCACGGGCGAACCAATTCTGCTCGATGACCTCCGTTATTGGAGCGTCGCGAAGCAGGAAGCCTATTCCAGCCGCGATGCGGTGCTGGTGTCTCTTGGCGCAAAAGAGAAGATTTAAGACTTAAAAATCAGGAAAATAGGCTTTTGAGCCGCTTTTTAAGCTGATTTTCGTCAGAAATTGCAAGTCTTACCGGTAAGACCTCAATACGATCGGCCCTGTCTGGCGCGCAGGCAACCATCCGCACAAAATCCTTCTCGGTGGTCACGGGTATGGCCTTCAGACGTGCGGCATCCGCCAAAACCTGATCAAATTCAGCCCTTGAAAAGGGATGATGATCCGGAAAAGCGCGTTTTCCGACAAGTTTTGCACCAAGCTCAACAAGGCTCGCTTCGAATTTTTGCGGTCGCCCGATGCCACTCACCGCGAAAACGCGTTCTCCTCGAAGCAGCTCCGCGATGGTGGGGTCAGGCACAAGACGCGCTTGGAAGAGGCGCTCCGCGAAGGTTTTCTTGATTGTTTCGGGCGCTAAGCCGCCAATACTCACGCAAAAATCGACTTTTTCGGCCTGATCGGCAAAAGGCGCACGCAAAGGTCCAGCCGGAATGCATAATTCATTGCCAAGGCCTTGGCCCGAATCCACCACGGCCAGCGTCAAATCCTTGAACAAAGACGGATTTTGCATGCCGTCATCCATGATAATCACGTCACCATGCTTTGCCGCCAGCAGTGCTCCAGCCGCCCGATCCCGCGCAATCACAACTGGGGCGAAGCGGACAAGCAAAAGCGGCTCATCACCCACGTCATCGGGTCCGTGCCTGACAGAATCGACCAAAACCGGGCCTTTCAACGCCCCGCCATGGCCTCGGCTCAAAAAAACGGGGCGATGCCCCTCCGCCTTCAAAATTTCGGCGAGTTTCAACGCGAGCGGGGTCTTTCCCGCGCCGCCGGCGACAAAATTGCCGACGCAAATCACAGGGCACGGCGCCTTTAGGCCGGCTTTCACCATGCGGGAGGCGGCAACTCCACCATAAATCTTCGCGAGTGGCGCGAGACTACGGGCAAGGAATCCTGGCTTTTCCCACCAGAAATCCGGCGCGCGCATCAGGCCCGGCTCCCCAAATGCATTTTCAACAAATAGGGTGCAATTTCAGCCATGGTTCGATCAAGAGCCCCACCAATCGCAGCAAGCGCCGCTTCACCACGCTTGGCCAGTGCTTCGACCTCTTCGGGGTCCTGAAACAGCGCATCAAGACATCGGATCAGCGTGTCCGCATCGGACACAGGGAGCGCCCCTTCCGCTTGGTCAAGTAACGCATAAACCTCGGTAAAATTATGGACATAAGGCCCATGAAGCAGTGCGGCGCCCAGTTTTGCTGGCTCAATCGGATTTTGCCCACCATGGGGGATCAAAGATCCACCCAAAAATACAATCGGCGCTGCCCGATAAAACAGCCCCATTTCGCCAATCGTATCAGCAACATAAACGTCCGTTGCGCCATCCGGTTGTAATCCGAGCGACCGTTGCGAGGCGCGCAATCCGGCCCGTGCAACGAGTGCGGAAATCTCACGACCGCGTTCAGGGTGACGGGGCGCAATAATGGTCAAAAGATCAGGATAACGGCTCAATAAGGTCCGATGCGCCTCAATAATCAGTGTTTCTTCACCCGGATGCGTCGAGGCGGCGAGCCAAACCGGCCGTGCGCCCATGAGATCCTGAATACCTGAAACCATCATGGGCGAAGCCGGCGGGGGAACAGAATCAAACTTCAAATTACCCGTGACAGTGACGCGCGGCGCCCCAAGACGCACCAACCGCTCGGCATCGGCCTGGGTTTGCGCCAGACAAAGATCAAATTGCGCAAAGAGATAGCGTGCGAAAGACCGCATTTTATTCCAGCGCCGGAAACTACGATCAGACATGCGCCCATTCACAAGAACCAGCGGAATATCGCGTCGAAATGACTCGCAAATCATATTCGGCCAGATTTCGGATTCAGCAAAAATGGCGAGATCCGGCCGCCAATGGTCGAGAAACCGCGTCACATAATGCGGAACATCAAGCGGCATATATTGATGGGTCGAACCTTCGGGTAAACGCCGGGCAAGAACCTGCGCAGAAGTCACAGTGCCCGATGTGACAATGACAGAATAGCCTTGTGCGGCAAGCACTTCAACAATTGGAAGCAGAGACAGACTTTCGCCAACACTGGCACCATGAACCCAAACGAGCGGTCCGGCAGGGCGACTGCGCGTTGCCTCGCCACGGCGTTCGCCCAGACGAGTCCGGTCTTCTTTGTGGCGCCGGGAGCGTTCAAAAAGCAGCGCATGTGCGAATGGCCTTATGCCATCCGTCAACCTCCGATAAAGGCGATAACTTAGCGGTTCCCGCATCATAATCGATTGGCTCGCAGGGAAGCCCCCGGATCAACGGTTCCCAGATGCCCATAGGCGGCATCATGCAGCGAATCGAGCGAACTCTCGAGTTGATGCCGAACCGCATCTTGGATCGCTTCATCTGCGTTACGATCGATCGCAATGGCGTCCCCAATGGCAATGGCACCCCGCCCGAAGGGCAGGCAGATACTGGTACGGTCCCAGTTTTTAAGATCAATACGATGGGATGTTGCGACACAAATAGGACGGATCGGGCGCCCTGAAAGTCTGGCAAGGGCGATAATTCCTTGAACAGCAACCCGCGCGACTTTTGGCACATCCGGCGTCATCGCCACGATATGTCCGCTTTCAAGGGCGCCCAACATGGCACGAAGCCCCGCAGCGCCGCCTTTCTGCTCAATTTTTCTCTGCGTGCCGCCTGAAGCACGAATGGGAGTCATGCCCATTCTTTCGCACGCTTCCGCAACGACAGCGCCATCCCCATGACGCGTGATCAATACGGCCACATTGGCGCCATCCCACATCGCGAGCGGAATCATAAAATTCTGGCCATGCCAGATTGCGCAAATAAAGGGACCTTCGTCTTTAAGAACGTCGACAATACCCGGTTGAAGCCACTCAAACCGTGTCGTGGCACGGACAAGCTTGAGATAGCCCGCCAAAATTGCGCCAATTGCAGCCTGAACGCGCGGATAGCGGGCAATGGTTTTCAACATGAGGGATAATAAAACCGATGATCAGTGCTAATCGCGCTTAGCCGCAAGCGGATCAAGCAGGCGGTGAAGATGCACGACAAAATAGCGCATATGAGCATTGTCAACCGTTGCCTGTGCTTTCGCCTTCCATGCCGCGTGTGCCGTGGCATAATTTGGGAAAATTCCAACAATGTCGAGTTTTGCGAGATCGGTGAAGGTCACGTGATCAAGATCAACGAGTTCGCCCCCAAAAACGAGATGCAGCAATTGTTGGCCGGAAGAAGCGTTAGCGTCAGAGGACATGGATCTCTATTCCATTTCAGGTCGTAATCTTCAAAACGTCATAGTTTGACGCCCCCGGGCTAACCCAGAAGCCCCGGCACGACATGCCGCACCGCAGCATCAAGCGCAAGTCCCGCAAAAAGAATGAGACCTGCGTTTCGGTTCGATTGGAAAAGCTTTAACGCCAAAGCCCCATCATCGAGCCGGATTTTGACAATTTGATTGAAAAGATGGGCAGAAAACGCGGCAACAGCCCCGTAGGCCACCCACCCCGAACCAGCCGTGATTATTGCGCCAAAAGCCAAAAAAACAGCAGTTCCGTATAAAACTCCCACAGCTAAAGGCGTTTTTGACCCAAAAAGTAAGGCGGTTGAACGAATACCCGCAATCGCATCATCCTCGATATCCTGCACGGCATAGATCGTATCATAGCCCATCGTCCAAGCGACGGCGGCGCCATACAACCAGACTGCAGGCGCGGCGACAGAGCCCTCGGCGGCGGCCCATCCCATCAACGCGCCCCAAGAAAAGGCAAGGCCGAGCACGGCCTGCGGCCATGATGTGATGCGCTTCATGAAGGGATAAATGAGCACCGGGAGCATCGAAAGAAAGCCGAGTCCGATGGCAAAATGGTTAAATGTCAACAGCACCAGTAGCCCAATGAGACATTGGAAAGCGCAAAAAAGCGCTGCTGACCCGCCACTCACTTGCCCCGAAGCAATCGGACGATCCCGTGTTCGAGCTACTCTTGCATCAAGATCGCGGTCCATAAGATCATTATAGGTCGAACCTGCCCCCCGCATCGCGACCGCCCCAATCCAAAACAGGGCGCAATCAATCAGGTTCGGGAATGGTTTGCCCGTAGCACCCGCGACCAGCGCCGCTGACCACCAACAAGGCAAAAGCAGCAACCACCACCCAATAGGACGATCGATGCGCGCCAAACGGAGATAGGGGGCAGCCCAACGCGGAGCGATGGAATCAACCCAGTTCCCGCGTTTTGCGTCAGGAACAGATCGACTAACGCGCACCACCATTACTTAGAGAGCGCCTTGCGGTAATTTTGTTTGGCCGCCCAAAATATCATCAGTGCCACCAAATGGCTTCGGGCTACCGCCGCCATTTTTCTGGGCCTTTTTCATGTCTTCGGCCGCCTTACAGGAAATCTGTCTGGCTTTATTGATTTCGGTTTGTTGGGTTTTCAGACTGCCTGCAAGATCCTCAGGCGCGCGGCACCACGCGCCATCCCTTTCAATGGCAGAGACAGCCGAAACGTTGAATTTTGAAAGGCGGGTAAAAGCCGCACAAGCTTCATCTGCAGTGGGCTTTTTTTGTTTGTAGGCCTGCACTTGTTGAATGAGCTGCATGCGATCATTCAGAATTTTACCTAGCACCTGGCAAGGGTCGTCAGCCGAATAGGCCGCAAATGGAAAGGCAATACCCATAAAAAGGCATGAAATGGTCGAAATTGTGCCGCTGGCCTTCTGCATTCTCACTCTCAAGCTAAAGGGCGGGATCTCAAAATCGATGAGAACCCGACTACCAGTTTCGTCTTCAATTGATCAATCTATGGCTTATAAACCCTTTACAGGAACTTTATGGCGACGGTATGGCCCCTGGCTGACCCAATTTTTGATTTCGGGAGCGTTATGTGCCGTCTTACGACTTTAGGACCCCGCGCTTATACGTCGAAGAGGCGCTTGAATCCAATCGACAGCTGACCTTAAACAAGGATCAGGCCCATTACCTGATTAATGTCTTACGCCTTGATCCGGGCGATTCTGTGCTGATCTTTAACGGTCGGGACGGGGAATGGCTTGCAACGCGAGCTCAATCATCTCGAAAATCAGCCATTCTCGACCTTATCGAGCAAACGCGTACCCAACCTCAACGGGGATCAATCCAGTTTCTTTTTGCCCCGCTAAAGCACGCACGCCTTGATTATTTGATCCAGAAAGCGGTCGAAATGGGGGTAGATCGAATTCGCCCCGTAATCACAAAACACACACAGGTCACGAGGCTAAATCTCGACCGGATGCGCGCCAACATCATCGAAGCGTCCGAACAATGTGGCATATTGACGGTTCCCGAACTTCTGCCCGAATTGCGTCTGGAAGAACTTCTCGCATCTTGGAAAGCGTCGGAGACTTTGATCTTCTGCGACGAAAGGGCTGCCAATCAAGATCCGGTCGCAAACTTGCAAAAAACGAAAAATGGCTCCGTAGCGGTGCTGATTGGGCCGGAAGGCGGCTTTTCAGATCAAGAACGAGAAAAACTATCTGAAATTCAATCAGTTATTCGATTGTCTCTGGGTCCTCGGATCCTTCGGGCGGATACGGCTGCAGTCGCCGCACTTGCGCTTGTGCAAGCGACAATCGGTGACTGGTGCTAAAGACAATTGCCACGGCTCGACTTCCCCCCTATTGAGCCTTTCCCTGTCGCCGACCCGGCATAGGCAAGCAATATAGGTTTCCATGGCCCGCGATATTTCCGATGAGACCCCAATTGAGAGCCGCGACGAACTGATCGCCTATCTCGAAGCGGGGTCGAAGCCGAGAGACGCGTTTCGCATCGGCACGGAACACGAAAAATTTCCGTTCCGTCCAAAAACCCATGCGCCTGTACCCTATGAAGGCACCAAAGGAATCGAAGCGCTTTTGCTTTCCATGCAGGATCGCACCGGCTGGGACCCGATCCACGACAAAGACAAAATCATCGGCTTGTTCGATCCGAAAGGCGGCGGCGCGATTTCGCTTGAGCCGGGCGGCCAATTTGAATTGTCAGGCGCGGCGGTCAAATCGTTGCATGAGACAGCCGGCGAACTCGACCAGCATTTGAAAGAAGCTCTCGCGGCAGGCGATGAGCTTGATATCGCTTTTCTGGGTCTAGGCATGAGTCCGCAATGGACACGCGCTGAGACGCCGACCATGCCGAAAAGCCGTTATGCGATTATGACGCGCTATATGCCGAAAGTCGGCAAGCTCGGCCTCGACATGATGTATCGCACCTCAACCGTGCAGGTGAATCTCGATTTTGCCTCTGAAGCGGATATGGTTTTGAAACTCAAAACCTCACTCGCTCTGCAACCAATCGCCACGGCGCTCTTTGCCAATTCGCCTTTCACTGAAGGGCAATTGAATGGTTTCAAATCCATGCGCTCCGCGATCTGGCTTGATACGGATCGTGACCGCACGGGCACCATGCCTTTCGCTTTCGAGAGCGGCATGGGCTTTGAGCGTTATGTCGATTGGGCCCTTGATGTACCAATGTATTTCTTGAAACGCGGCAACGACTATATCGATGTTGCCGGTACATCCTTCCGCGATTTGATGGCAGGAAAACATCCGGCCGTGCCTGGCGAACGGCCTATGTTATCCGACTGGGTCAATCATCTCTCGACGATCTTCCCCGAAGTCCGTTTAAAACGCTATCTCGAGATGCGCGGTGCTGACGCCGGCTCCAAGCCCATGCTCAATGCACTCTCGGCGTTTTGGGTTGGTTTGCTTTATGACCAAACAGCATTGGACGCTGCGTGGGATGTCGCAAAATTATGGACGCTCGAAGAGCGTGAAATGTTGCGTCGTGAAACACCAAAAGGCGCGCTTGAAACCAGCATTCGCCGGATGAGTGTTTCTGAAATCGCTAAAGAGCTTTTGAAGATTGCCGAATATGGACTCGAGCGGCGTGCGCTCACCAATACCAAAGGCGATAAAGAGACGCTGTATCTTGAGCCTTTGCGTGACATTCTTGCACGTGGCAAAACACAAGCCGATGAGCTGATCACTTTGTTCTTGAACGACTGGAAGCGCGACGTCACGCCGGTCTTCGACTATGCGCGCTATCGCTAAGAAGGCGTGCTCAATTATTTTTTGAACATATCCTGCATGGCTTTAAGATAATCGGCCTGCGCATTCTGTCCCGCTTTCACAAAGCTCTCGAACATCTGCATACCGATCTTTGAGGGATCTTGAGCAGAGTCCGCGTCTTTAGCTTTATCTGGCGCCAAGCCCATCATCGCCGCCATCATGCCACCAATGGCTTCGCCCATTGCGTGACCTGAAGCATCAGCCGCAGCGGCCGTACTCTCCTTGCTCGAGAATTGATTGGCCGCCGTTGCAAAGCCGCTCGCAAAGGCGGGCATAATGTCATTGAAAAAGGCTTCATTCATACCTGACAACGCTGCCGCTTGTCGCGCGACGGCCCGCTTGATTTCTGGCGCGGAGAAAAAACTCTCAAACGGATTTCCTGCCGGCGGACGCCCTGCCCCAAACACAGTCTGCGCAAATCCATTCATCATGGTTGCCGGCATCAAGGCTTCAAGCGCGCGATGCATATCAGAATCGCCCAAGCCGAGGCGGCGTGCCACATCGCGCATCGCTTCTGTGCCTTCGACAATTTTCAGCCACTCCTGATAGGTCATCATCGGCTAACCCTCCCCTTAGCGTTTTTCTTTTACGCTTACGATAACGTTTCTTTGTCCCACCGCTTTGCGATGCGGTCGACCACTTTATACGCCGCCCAAACACCGGCGATGCCAAAAAACACTGCGCCCACAGCTTGACCCGCGAGCGCTCCTTTTGCGCCATACCATTGCGCACCAAGAAGCGCGAAAGGAACGGTGCCAATCGTCGATTTTCCCCAATTGAATAAGGTAGCCAAAGTCGGAGCGCCTAAATTGTTGAAAGACGCATTTGCAACAAATAATGCGCCGTGGAAAATCCAACTGCCCGCGATGAAAAAACAGAAATAGGTAATCAGATCAGCTGTATCCGCGCTGACATGAAAGATAAACGAGATTTCGTTATGCGCTAACGCCAACAAAGCCCATGCCGCAACAATGCTGAGCGTTGAAAGGAAAAGTGCGTCATTCAAAGTCATACGCACGCGCGCAATATTTCTTGCGCCGAGATTTTGTCCTATAATGGGACCGATAGCGCCGGAGAGCGCAAAGACAGAACCGAAGGCAACCGGAATCAACCGCGTCACGATCGCATTTGCCGCGACGGCTTCGTCGCCATACGGCGCCAGCACCGCCGTCATAAAGGCTCCCGCCGCAGGTCCCGCGAGATTTGTCAGAACTGCCGGTAAAGCAATGCCGAAGAGAGAAGGCGTATCTTCGACGATTTCAATGAAAGACGGAATACGCACGAGATCATGGACACGAAACGCGCCATGATAACCAACGATACAGAACACGATACGGGAACAGATCGTCGCCATGGCTGCGCCATCCGTGCCTAGACCAAATCCGAAAATGAACAACGGATCGAGAAAGGCGGAAGCGATTGCACCAGCAAGCGTCACATACATCGAACGCCGCGCATCACCGGCCGAACGTAACAATCCCGATAACGCCATACCGATGCCGAGAATGACATTCGAGGGCATCGCGATCATCAAGAAGCGATAGGCCACACGCCCAGTTTCACCCTCTGCGCCGAGCAATTTCAAAATTGGATCAAGCGCACTCATAATGCCGATGGTAACAATCAAGGCGGCAAACGCCGCAATCGCTAGGCTCGTGCCCCCTTGGCGTCGCGCGCGGTCACGATCACGCGCGCCGAGCGAGCGCGACACGAGAGCGGTTACCCCAATCATCATTCCGACATTGGCGGAGGTGGAGAAAAACATCACAGCCGTTGCATAGCCGACACCGGCAGTGAAATTCACATTGCCAAGCCACGACACATAAAGAAGCGACAAGAGATCAACGGCAAAAATCGAAATCAATCCGACGGCGCCGCTGGCGGCCATCACGAGCACATGACGCTTGATGGAGCCATATGTGAATTTGCCCGCTGTGCCTGAGGCCGTGTCTGGGCGGGAGCTTGAGTCGTTCATGGTTGCAAATCCGCATGAAGGACCGGCGCCGTCAAGGGCAAGCGATACTCACTCATGAAAAGACCCATCCTTCATTGCTACGCCCCTTCGCGAAAGCACATCGCGAAAGCCGCGATACCCTGCAAAGACATGCCCCTCGAGTCCGGCCTCTTTTGCGCCGGCAACATTGACCGCCAGATCATCGATGAAAAAGGCGGCCTCTGTCCTCACCGCGAGCTTGTGGCACACGGCACGGAAAATCTCCGGATCCGGCTTTGCGAGCCCCAATTCCGCCGAAACATAAAGATGATGTCCGAACAGCTCCCGCAATGCGGGGAACAGCGCATCAATTGTCTCGCCCAAAAGTAGGTCATTATTGGTGAGAAGGGCTAGCCGATGGCCTTGACCGAGCTCTTTGACCACAGCGAGCATTTGCGGATCCGGGCTCATTGAAAGGCGCCGCGCCTCGACCCATTCCGCGCGGGTCAAGGGGTGACCAAGGCGGCGGCCAAATTCCTCAAGAAAGTCATCGGCGGAAAAATCGCCCCGGTCAGCCCGATCAAGAAAATCCGTTTCCCAAATCGCCGCACGGATTTCCGCTTCCGCCCGGCCGGACAGAAGCGACAGGGCCCCAATCCGCCGCCCGACATCATAAGAGCACAGGACGTCGTCCATATCGAAAATAAAGGCCTCAATCGGCAAGGCAGGATCCTTCAAACAGGAAAACAGGCGGCATCGCTTGACCTCTTGTCGCGCGCCCCTCACAAACAGGCAAGTTTTCTCCGTCCGGACCCTGCCATGGCCGTCAAACCGCCGCTCACGATCCTGCTCTGCGCCCCGCGAGGTTTCTGCGCCGGGGTCGTGCGCGCCATCGATGTCGTGGAGACCGCGCTCAAAACCTATGGCGCGCCGGTCTATGTGCGGCATGAAATCGTCCATAACCGTTTCGTCGTCGATGATCTCAAAAAGAAGGGCGCCATCTTCGTGCGCGAGCTCGATGAGATTCCCGAAACCGAAGCACCCGTTATCTTCTCGGCGCACGGCGTACCGAAATCCGTGCCTGTTGAAGCCGAGCGCCGCAACTTCTTTGCCATTGATGCGACTTGCCCGCTTGTCACCAAAGTTCATCGCGAAGCTGAAATTCATCACAAGCGCGGCCGCGCGATTTTGCTTGTCGGTCACAAAGACCATCCCGAAGTTGTCGGCACGATGGGGCAATTGCCTGAAGGCGCGGTGACGCTCATCGAAACACTTGAGGATGTCGCCGCACTTCCTCAAAGCGATGGCGCAGCGCTCGCCTTTGTGACGCAAACGACGCTCTCGGTTGATGACACGCGCGACATTGTCGAATCGCTTAAAGAAAAATTCCCGCTGATCGCAGGACCGCACAAGGAAGATATCTGCTACGCAACAACCAACCGGCAAGAAGCGGTGCGCTCGGTTGCGGGGCGCTCCGATGCGGTGTTCGTGGTGGGATCATGGAACTCATCCAACTCACAACGTTTGCGCGAAACAGCTGAACGCGCCGGTGCGCCGATTGCGCGACTTGTGAATCAAGCCAGCGAGATTGCGTGGGACGAGCTTCCGCTTCTCAAAACGATTGCGATTACAGCAGGTGCATCCGCGCCCGATATTCTTGTTGAGGGAATCGTTGATGCCTTCGCCGAACGCTATGACGTGACGGTTGAAACCGTAACCACCGCGGATGAATCGATGTTCTTCCCGCTGCCGCGCGAATTGCGCGAAAAGGCTCAGGTGTAAATCGTGGCCGTTTATACTGATGTTCCCGAAGACGCGCTCGAAAAATTCATCGCGCTCTATGATATCGGCGGCGTGCTGTCCTTCAAAGGAATTGCCGAAGGCGTCGAGAATTCGAATTTTCTCCTTCATACTGAAGGCGGCTATTTCATTCTGACGCTCTATGAAAAGCGGGTGAAAAAAGAAGACCTACCTTTTTTCATCGGGTTGATGGATCATCTTGCAACGCGTGACATCAATTGCCCTCGTCCGGTGCGGATGAAAAACGGCGAGACGCTCGGCGAATTGCAGGGCCGTCCTGCGGCCATCGTCACCTTCCTCGAAGGGATGGGCATCGCGCGCCCCAATGCGCATCATTGTCGCGAAGTGGGCGAAGCGCTCGCGCACCTTCATCTCGCAGGACAGGATTATAAAGGCACACGCGTCAACGCACTCACCGTGCAGGGCTGGCGACCCCTATTCGACGCGGCAAAAGATCGCGCGGACACCGTTACACCCGGTCTTTGTGCAGCGACAGAGAAATCACTCACAGCGCTGGAAGCGGAATGGCCGAAAGATTTGCCGAAAGGCGTGATCCATGCCGATCTCTTCACCGACAATGTGTTTTTTCTTAAAGACAAACTCTCGGGCGTGATCGATTTCTATTTCGCCTGTACCGATTTCCTCGCATATGATTTAGCGATCTGCCTCAATGCCTGGTGTTTTGAACTTGATGGCTCGTTCAATATCACCAAGGGCCAAGCGATGATTGCCGGCTATCAAGCGGTGCGGGCGCTTGAAGCGCGCGAAGTGGAAGCGTTACCTGTTTTATGTCGCGGCGCATCGCTTCGGTTTATGCTAACGCGTCTTGTTGATTGGCTGAATGTGCCGCCGGGCGCGCTCGTCAGACCAAAAGATCCGCTTGAATATTATCGCAAGCTTCGTTTCTTCGAAGCCTGCCGCCAAGCTGCGGATTATGGTTACACCGCATGAGTGATGAGACTTCGGCAAAGCGTGTGATCTTGTTCACCGATGGCGCATGCTCAGGCAATCCAGGCCCCGGAGGTTGGGGCGTGCTGATGATTTATGGCGAAGCGCGCAAGACGCTCAAGGGCGGCGAAGCACAAACAACC
>CANGPA010000010.1 GCA_947455645.1 Hyphomicrobiales bacterium
AAATCAGGAAGATTTCCCGCCTGACATTCCTGAATTTACAAGAACGGGATCCGAAGATGAATTAATCAGAAAGATCATAAAGGCTAGATGGGGATATGATTTTTTTGACGAAACATTGACTCCACTCGATTGTAAACAAGTCAATGCTTGTATTATTTATTCAATATTTTGCAGTATGGTTCGAGGCGCTCAAAGCGAAAATCAATTAGACGGAATTCTCCCTAGCTCTCATTTTGATATCGACCTTTCGATTGAATATGACATTATTCATTCATTCGATGATTTTATTAGTTTCTCAGAAAGGAAATTAGAAGAATTTCCCCGATTTTCTATGCTTTTTCTACTCAAATCTAAGGATACAAAATCAGACTATTTTATAGTAATTCGGGAAATGTATCCGCCGGATACTATTCGAGAGATAATTTGTGAAATCATCATCGCTTTGCAAGCTAGCGAGGCTTATATCTTATACTTTGCAGATCTTTCAAAATTTTTTGATGATGGCCCTGGAGGTCTCCAGGCAGTCATGTTTAATGCGAACGTAAGTTCAACTGCGCCATATTGGTTTTGTTCTATGTTGATGGAAGATGGTAACTGGCGTATCCAACCGTTCTCTTGGATAAATGAACATGACGTAAACGGCGCTCTTTTTCTTTCAGTCATCTCAAAATATTTCACTTCGCAGTCAATTGAAGCGATAAATAGTGCTCGACAAAACCTATCCCAATCCCTACCGCAAGTTATTTGGCCTTGGACTATGAGCAGCTAAGAGTTTTCGATTGGTAGTCCATGCTCAAAAATATTATTGTTAAATCTCAGTATCAAGATGACGGCGTCCCGCCAGCGTCCAAAACTTTAATAGCGGTTTGTACTTGGAACGGTGGACTGGGTTATAGCCGAACATCACTTTATTATATTTCGGGTTCAAAAAGTCGAAAGGAGTGGCGCCTCTGGATCAAGCCTGGCGATCCTGAGGTCGGAGATTTTTGGTTTAATGCTGTATTACTTCAATCTGAAATTTCTCTAGGAAAGCGAGAAGCTGCCACTATGCTTATTTACGAAAGCTGGAGGTCTGAGTGGTCAGATTATGAAACACCTGGCAACAATTTTTCGACCGATACCGAAGGAATTTTAGATTCTGAAACCTTAAAAGAAATAGCCGCTCGCGCATTTATTCGAAAAGAAGAACGTTCAGACAGCTGAAATAGTCATACTTTATCAACGCTCTCCCAGGGTAGCGTGATATCAGACCGCCCAAAATGGCCATAAGCGGCGGTTGGATAGTAGAGCGGTCTTTTTAGATTTAGTGTTTCAATGATTCCCTGCGGTCTCAGATCAAACTCTTTCGCAAGAGCCGAAGATAAATCGAGTGCGTTGTTCTTTGCCGTTCCAAAAGTCTCAACGGCAAAACTCACAGGCTCAGCCACGCCAATTGCATATGCTAATTGTACAAGCGCTTTCTTTGCCCAACCGCGTGCGACAATCTGCTTTGCCAGAAAGCGCGCCATATAGGCAGCTGACCTATCGACTTTAGAAGGGTCTTTACCTGAGAAAGCGCCACCGCCGTGGGGCGCTGCACCGCCATAAGTATCGACGATGATCTTGCGCCCTGTAAGGCCTGCATCGCCCTTTGGTCCGCCTGTTACAAAACGACCTGTTGGATTGATGAGGGTTCGGTAATTCGGGGAACGTAGTTCGGCGGGAATGACATGGTTTTTTATGTTCTCTCCTACCGCATGACGAAGATCATCTAATTCAATTGTTTCATCATGTTGTGTCGAGAGTACAACGGCTTCGATCTTTGTTGGTCGTCCATCTACATAATTGAAGGTCACCTGTGATTTTGCGTCCGGTTGAATCCAAGGCAGAAGGCCGCTCTTTCTGACCTCAGCCTGACGTCTTACCAATGCGTGAGAATAGACGATCGGGGCTGGCATAAGTTCGCTTGTCTCATCGGTCGCATATCCAAACATCAATCCCTGATCGCCTGCACCAAGAACGCCGTCTTCGCGATCAACTCCTCGATTGATGTCTTCGGATTGACCGTTGAAGCGGATTTGCACCTCACATTGTTCAGGATCTATACCCGTTGCTGCGCTTCTATAACCTGTTTCGGAGAGTACTTGCCGAACAAGGGCGGCTGCGGAAGCACGAACCGTCTCAAAATCTTCAATCCGCTTTGTTTTGAATTCACCGGCAACCACGACGCATTGATCAGCAATCAGGGTTTCGCAAGCAACGCGGGCGTTGGGATCTAATGCGAGGAATGCATCTAGAATTTTGTCTGAGATGCGATCAGCCAATTTGTCTGGATGACCTTCTGAAACCGATTCAGATGAAAATAATCCGTTGAATATCGACATTTCATTTTTCCTTTTAGCCGCTTTGACAGGATGTCGGGGGCGGCAATCCGGATCAAATCCCCCCTGAGATCTATTTTTCTGCAGTCATTAGCGTAGCAGAATTAGTTGGGGTATTGCGTCGCTATCAACCCATATGATCGCATCTTGGCGGAATTGTTCGCCCAATAATTTTGCAGGTACAAGATCTATTCCAAGGACGAAAAAACTCGGTTCAGGCGGCCAAAGTCCCTTTGGATCGGCACCATTTCCTTGGAATACATGTCGATAAAGTGGGCTTAACTTGTCAAATAATCGTTTGTTCGCTGCTTCATTAGTGTCGTGATCCTGAAGGGAACTAAGCGGATTATAGGCAGTGATGAAGGCGCTCCAAGTGGTGTTCGTTTTCTTGTAAAGCGCACTCAAGGCAGGAGAACGATTGCCTATTCTTAGGGTAAAATCTTGTTGCTCAGTGAGCACGATATAATTAGTTTTCATGAATGCCGCTATTTTCTCAGCTGGGACATCACTCTGCGCCATCAACATTCTCCATGAGGGAAGCTCGACGCTGTCCCAGTTAATTGCTCTTTTAGAGCCTCATCCTCTTTCGAGTCGCCACCTTGCCTGGGAGGGCAGGTTGGCTTGGGCAAAAGCCCAATCCTGATGATCTTCGTACGGTATATCAGTTTTCTTGTTTGTCAAGACGAACGCGAGATGAGTATTGCAGTCCTTAGTGATGTGAAAACAGTTCGAAAGAGTTGAAATCCAGGATATTGGATATCGGGACTTTACTTTTTAATAAATAGTTTTATCTTCAATTTATGACCAAAGACTCAGACGTTATCGACTCGATCTCGCTCACCCACGGACAGGCTCGGTGGGCGATGCAGAATTTCAATATGCTGAGCGGGGAAAGTGAATCCAAATTTGATGCCTTTATCAAGTCGTTGCGGCGGGATGGTGTGCCCTTTGCTGATGATGAGATGGGGGTAGGGGCAGGGTTTAACCTCAAATACCGTTATGAAAATTTGATGGAACTCGCCTTAGCGCTGACCCTGCGAACTCAAGGCATAGTTGCTCGCGATATGGTCAAATTGATCGCAAACCATCGAGTAAAACTAAGGTCCTTCTTTAGAACGGCTTATATTGACCGAAATCATAAAGGGGCCGAATTGGAGGGTCTTTATGTCGGTCCAGCGGCCAATCCCAAAAATTTTGGGAAGACACTATCGGATTTTTTGCCTGAAGAGGGGGAAGTTGAGACGATATCATTGAATACTACACAATTTACGTATTTGACGAATATATCTGGTTGGCACCTTGATCTTTCTTTAGTGTATTTGCCGGGTGGATCGTTGATGACCTTCAACTTCGATCTAGTTACGGCTTCGAAAGCTGTGTCCGTTTATATCAAGGGACATTCTAACCTTTATCCGCGGCCGCCAATCCCGCTGACCGACATTGCGGTAGACATTGTCAGGTTGGCTCAAGGCGCTCCCGAGATCAAGCGCGGTCCAAAGCCATAAAGATAGTTGAGGACAAACTTTTTTCTTCAATTTGACAGGAAGAAGGGAAAAGTATACCTCTTTCTATATTGCATGAAGCGGGAGCTGACCGGTTTTCGGTCGTGTTCCTTCATTTGATCAAGAAGGAGGCGCCTCATGGCTCCTAGTAAATCGGTTGATAGCGTTTCGCCTTTTCGGACAATCTTTGAGGTGTCCGATTATTTGAAGCTGAGCGTTAGGCAGGTCAGGCGTTTGGTGTCTTCAGGAGACATAAAGGTCACGCGCTTCGGACGGTCGGTTAGGGTTCATCAACGTGATCTTGATGCCTTTGTGGGCTCTCAAATCCTCCGGGGGCGGCAATGATGCACACCCGGAAATCCAGTCATTTGCTGACAATTCAAGTCATTGATAATGAATGGTTTAATTTAGTATCGGTAATACATTATGCAATAAATCGCGTTGGTTTTTTGCTTGGTGTTTTACCGAAAATGCGCTACTGTCACGCTCTGGCTTACCGAGGCCCTTGGAGGCACAATTGACTGCTTCCCGACCCAATACTTTGGCCGATGTCCTGGCCGCTGTCAGTGTCATGGACCTGCCTGGAACGGCTGTCCGTGACATGACATCGGCACTGCGTAAGGTCGGGACCGTGTTCGGGCGTAACTTAGCAGAAATCCCCGCCGATCCTGCCAAATTGGGGCCTCGATTGCAGGAGATTTCCCCGTCGGCCCACGGAATTTCCAAACAAACTTGGGCTAATTGCCGGTCACTGACCCATAAGGCTATCGGGCTGGTCAAGTCGGTGATGCCAAGCCGTCGGCTCAATCCGATGTTGCCTCAATGGAAGGAACTCTCCGACCGCATTCCAACGCTCCAAGCCAAGTACCGGCTGGGACCGATTATGAGGTTCTTGTCGGGAGAGGGGATAGGACCCGACATTGTCACCGAGAGCGATCTTCTTCGCTATCGAGACCGTTTGCTGGCTGACAGCTTCCGCAGCAACCCAGAAGAGGCTTGGGATTCGGCTGTGTGGTCATGGAACCAAGCGGCGAGGGAAGTTGAAGGATTTCCTCAAATCGAGATTGTTCGCAAAAGCCGTCGCGTCCAGAAGTCTTTTGGCTGGGATGCGTTTCCGACTTCACTAATGGAAGATATGGAAGGTTGGACGGGCCGTTTGGGCAATGATGAGCTTTTGGGCGATGGTCCGCTCAACCCGGTTACCCAATCAACCAAAGAGACGCGTCTTTATCAAATTCAGTATTTTGCATCCGCCCTTGTCCGCGCCGGTGTTGATCCGTCGACTTTGGCGTCTCTTGCCGATCTGGTTACGCTCAAGAACTTCGAAAAGGGCATGCGGTTCTTGTTCGATGAAAAGAAGCACAAAAAATCCTCTCATCTTGCCGGCATTGGTGGCGCGCTGATTGCCATTGCGAGACATTGGGTTCTTCCCAAAAGCGGTCTGCCCGGCAGCGAGGTCAATGCGATTCTCGAGCGTATGAAATTTTTCAACGGCGTGGTCAGACCCGAAACCGCGGGTTTGACCGATAAAAACCTTGATCGCATATTGCAGTTTGAATCCGACGAGGCAATCGGGCGATTCCTCAATTTGCCGGATGAACTTCGTGCCATCATTGCTCGTGGCAAGACTCCGCTCAATCAGAAACATGCAATGGCCGATGTCGCTCTCTCGCTTGAGCTTTTGTTTGTTGCGCCCATCCGAATGAAAAACCTGAGCGGCATTGAGCTCGACAAGAACCTGATCCGCTACCGTGACGGCTATATGCTCGTCTTCAAGCCGGACGAGGTCAAAAACAACAAGCGCCTGTCCTTCAAATTACCGCCCGAGACCTGCCTGGTCATTGACTGGTATTTGAAATCCATTCGTTCCGAGCGCGTGCGCGGAGAAACAAATGCGCTTTTTGTCGGCGAGGACGGTATCCGTCTGAAAGCCCAACACACACTTTCTCAACAGATTGCGAAAAAGGTCAAAGAACATACCGGTTTGAAGTTCAATGCGCATCTGATCCGTCACGTTGCGAGCTTCTTATTCTTGAACAAAGTGCCTGGCGGTCATCATGTCATGCGTCTGGTTCTCGGCCACGAAAGCGTCGAGACCTTGGTTCGCGCCTATTCGGGAGCCGAGAGCAAATCAGCCCATGCGCTTTATGATGGCGTCATCCGTGATCTCAGGACGCGTCATGCGCCAACAAAGAAGCTTGGACGTCCTTTAAAGTCGGTCGCAACTGATAAACCGGACTATTCCACAATCCCTTTGCCTGATCATGGGCGTCTCAAAAAGAGGAGGAGCTAATGGTCGGACGCTATCACATCAACCCTGAAACGGCGGTCATGAAAATCTCGGACTGGCCTGAACCTGATCGGACTCTCTATGAGAAAAGCCTCGTCAAAGCTGATCCTTTTTCTGACGAAGGCCAGCGTGCCGACCTTCGTGACATCAGTAATCAGAAGGTGGCCAAAGGTTATGGTCGCTATCTGACATTCCTCAAGCGCCATCACCCTGAAGTCCTTGATCGACCCGTTGAGCACAGGATTACTTATGACTTTGTAAAATCATTTGTCGAAAATCTGGTTTCTGTCGGTAATCGCAAGATGACCATTCTTGACCGGCTTCAAGAGCTTCACTCGATTGCCGTCATATTGGCTCCGACCAAATCATTCCGCTTCTTAAAAGATTTTGAAGCGCGGGTCCGCGCCCGTATGAGTGACAAAGAGAAGCCAG
Organism: Hyphomicrobiales bacterium; assembly: GCA_947455645.1. GTDB lineage: Bacteria > Pseudomonadota > Alphaproteobacteria > Rhizobiales > Beijerinckiaceae > CAIUPE01. Next base: position 6,585 of record CANGPA010000010.1, read on the forward strand.
AACAACGCTTCGTCACGGCCGACGAACTTCTGTTTCTTGGCTTTCGCTTGATGGAAAATGCACCAAAACAGTCGACAGCCCGTCTTCAGGCAATTGATTACCGCGATGGGCTGATCATTGCGTTGTTGGCTTTACGACCCATGCGACGCAAAAACTTTGCTGCCTTGAGGCTTGAATACAATATCGTCAAACGTAACGGATCGTGGCGGATCATCCTGCATCCCGATGAAACGAAGACGCATGTTCACAGCGATGTTGAATGGCCATCAGATCTGGTTCAGGCGTTGGAAATCTATCTCGATATCCATCGCCCTGTCTTGATGGCCATCAAGGGCAGGTGGCAGAAACCGATTGGTGACTCGCTTTGGGTATCGTCAAACGGGTCTCCGCTCACTCAAATGTCCTTTTACCAACAGGTGACCAAGCGGACCGAGGACCATCTCGGCAAATCCATCAACCCGCATCAATTCCGTCACATCGCCGCGTCAACCATGGCGATGGAAAAGCCGGTTCATGTTCGGGCAAGTGCCAGCATTCTCGGCCATTCGTCATTCCAAACGACGGAGGAGTATTACATTCAGGCCCAACACGCGCAGGCTCACGATACGTTTGTTTCAGTCATGACCCAAGCCCGAAAAGAGTTGAAGAGGTAGAAGGACTCATGAACCGTCGCGGTCTTCAATTCACAAAAGCGGATATGAAACGGATGCTCGAGGCAGCGCGCGACGCCGGTTTTGAAGTCGGTGCTATCGAAATGAAGCCTGACGGGACAATGCGGATCGAACACAGTGTACGCGATCTGGCGGGCCCGGAGGACAACGACTCTTTAAAAAGCTTGATTCTTCGGGAGGCAAAAGTCCATGAAACTTAGCGCTGAACTCGACTATATTCAGGCTTTTAAAAATAGAAAATATGGTAAGGTTTACTATTATTACCGTAGAGCCGGTAAACGAATTCCCATAAAAAGTGAATTTGGCACAGCAGCCTTCTTGCGCGAAGTGGCTGAGATCGAAAAGAAGTTCACGAAATCGAACGGAAATGCTCCGGGCACTTTGGGTTTTCTGATCCAATCTTATAAATCCAGTCAGAATTTTCTTGAGCTTAAAAAGGCAACGCGTGTCAGTTATGAACGCGCCTTTTCTGTGCTTAAGCCTTTCTTTAGCGCCGAGATCAAAGACTTTAAGCGTTCAACGATCATTGAGCTTCGCGATCGCGTATTGTTGCCAAAATACAAAATGTGGATGGCAAATTATGCGATTTCAGTTTTGAGCGTTTTGTTTCGTTTTGGGCATGATCTTGGCTTTTTGGAGAGCAATCCCCTTCAAGAGCGTGTTCGCAAATTGCGAAATCGGGAAAGGCCTCCTGCAAATCGTCCTTGGACTGCTAATGAGCGGAAGATTGTTCTTGATAGTGCTGCGCCTCATATCAGGTTACCGCTAGCGCTGGCCATGTGCACGGGCCTTCGTAAGGCGGATGTTTTCACGATTACGATGGCTTCCATCGCTGATGGTGTTATCTCCGTCCGCACATCAAAACGCGGTGTTCCGATAAAATTGCCTCTCCATCCGACTTTGGTGGAGGCTTTGGCCGAGAGACCAAATGTCGATGCCGTTCAAATCGCTCTACGTGCTGATGGAAAGCCTTGGACGCCTGACGGCTTTGATACTGCTTGGCATAAGCTTAAGACAAAGCTCGAAAGCGAAGGAAAGATTGATAAAGGGCTGACCATTCACGGCCTTCGTCACACGCTCGGAACTCTGCTCAAAGAGGCTGGCGCTCACGATGGAGAAATCGCGGATGTGCTCGGCCAGAGCACGACGGCAATGGCGCGTCATTACAGTAAGGAGGCGGGTATCTCCGAGAAGATAAGCGATGTTGTCAGAGGTCTTGAGATTATCAAGAAAGATCGGAAATCAAATTGATTCCAATATTTTTTCGAGTAGCAGGGTAGCAAATATATTTTATAGATTAGGCAGCCGCCAGCGGTTCGATATCGGAGACATCAATTTGTTCTCTCGCGCGCGCCAAATCCCAAGCTCTTTGCAGGTTCATCCAATATTCGGCGGTAGTTCCAAAAACTTTGGCAAGACGCATGGCTGTATCAGCGGTAAGCGCGGTGTCGCCCTTTACGAGCCGTTCAATGCGCGTGCGGGGCACATGAATGCGCTTTGCGAGCTTATAGGACGTAAGGCCAAGAGGATTGAGGTAAAGCTCTTCAAGAACTTCTCCGGGATGAGATGGATGGCTGATGAGAGACATTGGTTCTTTATCCTTTAATGGTAATCGACAATTTCGACATCGACGGGTCCCTGTTCGGACCACACAAAACAAATGCGCCATTGATCATTGATGCGAACCGAATATTGGCCCGCACGATCACCCTTAAGTTCCTCTAGGTGATTTCCAGGCGGAAACCTTAGATCTTCAAGCAGCACCGCGGCATCAAGCGCCGACAGCATCGCCCGCGTCCTCTTCACCAGAACGGAGGGGAACCCCTTACTGTACTGGTTCTTGGCCGCCGCAATTGCCAGTTTGCCCTTAACACTCACGATCATGGTCGTTAGTATCATGTCGTGATACGTAAAGCAATCATTTTAGGCTTTTGAGGTTTCAGTCACGATATATTGAGCTCGCTTTCGCGACCTTGCTGTAAACGAAACACCGGGGTGCTCAGCCAGATTAAAGCCACGTCGGCAGCTGTTTTGAGAGTGTCACAAAAGACCAAAAATCCGTGTGATTTTGAGGTGTGAATTTGGGGTCAAAAAAGACCAAAACCTGAACAAAAGTGTCAAACTCATTTCCCAAAAGTGTCAAACTTTTTGGGGCACCCCTTGCTAAGTCATTGAAATAATGGTGCCCAGGGGCGGGATCGAACCACCGACACTGCGATTTTCAGTCGCATGCTCTACCAACTGAGCTACCTGGGCGTCCGGCAGCCGCAGGGCTTCGGAACAGGCGCGGGTTATAGTCACTCGGCGGGAGGCTGTCTAGCGCTCAAGTCGAATGATGCGGTGAGAAGTCCGATTTTGTGAAGAAACGCCGTGAAATGCTCCGGCTTGGGCACATATGAGCAGGGCACTGGGGCGGTTTGTTTCCACGCTGTGGACGCCTTGTTGGGCGTTATTGCGATCCGATCTGGGCTGCAAGTCCACTTATAGGCGGCGTCTGCCGGCAATTTCCCCGGTTGGGGGAGATTGGGCTTTTCGAATTGGACCTCAGCCCCTCACGTGCTAGGAGGCGCGGCTTAAAGGGGTTTGAGTCGATCCGTCGCGCGGTTACCCGCGTAATAACAGCATCGTCCGCTTCTCCGATAGCCATGCCTTAAAGGGGTCCGTCCATGAACGATCTTGCCGCCTACCGCGCCTCGCGCCTGTCGAACTCATTCTTCTCGGCATCTTTGGCCGAACGCGACCCCGAAATTGCTGAAGCCATGAAACTCGAGCTCGGTCGTCAGCGCGACGAGATCGAGCTGATCGCGTCGGAAAACATCGTCTCCCGCGCTGTGCTCGAAGCCCAAGGCTCGGTGATGACCAACAAATATGCGGAAGGCTATCCGGGCCGCCGCTATTATGGCGGCTGCCAATTCGTTGATATTGCCGAAGATCTTGCCATCAAGCGCGTAACCGAACTTTATGGCTGCAAATTTGCCAATGTGCAGCCAAACTCTGGCTCTCAGGCCAATCAGGCCGTCTTCTTGGCGCTCTTGCAGCCCGGTGACACCTTCATGGGTCTCGATTTGGCCGCAGGCGGTCACTTGACCCATGGCGCACCGCCGAATGTCTCGGGCAAATGGTTCAAGGTTGTGTCCTATGGTGTCGAGCCCGATACGCAGATGATCAATATGGATAAGGTTGAAGCCTTAGCGCTCGAAGCCAAGCCGAAGCTCATCATCGCGGGTGGCTCAGGCTATGCGCGCCATTGGGATTTCGCGCGGTTCCGTGCGATTGCCGATAAGATTGGCGCTTACTTCCTCGTCGATATGGCGCATTTCTCAGGCCTCGTGGCCGGTGGCGCGCATCCGTCACCATTCCCGCACGCGCATGTTGTGACATCCACAACGCATAAGACTTTGCGCGGCCCACGCGGCGGCATCATTTTGTCGAATGACGAAGATATCGCGAAGAAGGTCAATTCAGCCGTATTCCCGGGCATGCAGGGCGGCCCGCTGATGCATGTGATTGCGGCGAAGGCTGTTGCCTTCGGTGAAGCGCTCACGCCGGAATTCAAAGCCTATACGCGCGCCGTTGTTGAAAACGCAAAGGCGCTTGCAGATGAGTTGATTAAGGGCGGCTTCAAGATCGTCACGGGTGGCACGGACAATCATCTGATGCTTGTCGATCTGCGCCCCAAATCGATCACAGGCAAAGCATCGGAAGCCTCGCTCGGCCGCGCGCATATTACGTGTAATAAAAACGGCGTGCCGTTTGACCCTGAAAAGCCGACAATCACATCGGGCATTCGTTTGGGCACGCCTGCCGGTACATCGCGAGGCTTCGGTGTGGATGAGTTCCGCGAAATTGGTCGCTTGATTGTCGAAACGCTCGATGGTTTGGCGAAAAATGGCGAAGCGGGTAATGGCGCGGTCGAGGCAGACGTGAAAACCCGCGTGCATGCTTTGACGAAACGTTTCCCGATTTACCCCGGCCTCTAAGACCGGACAGTTGCGGCGCTTTGGCCTCAACGTCTTTCACCTGATAAAGTGATCCCGGCGAGATTCGCCGGGATTTTCTATTGGAGTAAGCGCCTTGCGGTGTCCTTATTGCGGCAGTCTTGAAAGTCAGGTGAAGGATTCGCGTCCCGGCGAAGATGGCTCGGTCATCCGTCGCCGGCGGGTCTGTCCCGATTGCGGCGGACGCTTCACCACATTCGAGCGCGTGCAATTGCGCGAACTCACGGTCGTCAAACGCTCGGGACGGCGCATTCCCTTCGAGCGCGAAAAATTGTTGCGTTCGGTTGAGGTGGCCTTGCGCAAACGCCCGGTGGAGGCAGAACGTATCGAGCGCATGGTCAATGGCATTGTGCGGCAACTCGAAAGCATGGGCGAGGGCGAGATCACGAGCCAGCAAATTGGCGAGCTAGTGATGGAAGGGTTGAAGGGCCTTGATGACGTCGCCTATGTGCGATTTGCAAGCGTTTATAAAAATTTCCGCGAAGCCAAGGATTTTGGTGAATTGATTGATGAACTGTCAGCCGATGACACGGTCGTTCGATCAACGCTACGGCGGAGCCCTTCTGATTCATGATCAACGCGGCGCTTGATGAAGCCATGATGCGTCATGCATTGACCTTGGCGCGGCGTGGCCTTGGTCACACATGGCCCAATCCGTCAGTGGGCGCAGTCATATGGCGTATGGAAGGGGAACAGCCAATTCTTCTTGGCCGCGGCTTCACGCAGAATGGCGGGCGTCCCCATGCGGAGACTGAGGCGCTGCGGATGGCGGGTGATGCGGCGCGTGGCGCATCCATGGCTGTAACGCTTGAGCCTTGCGCTCATCACGGCAAAACACCGCCATGCGCCGAGGCGATTGTCAAAGCGGGGATTACGCGCGTTGTGTCAGCGCTTGAAGATCCCGATCCGCGTGTGAGCGGCGGTGGCCACGCTATTCTGCGTCAAGCAGGACTTACGCTTGTAACCGATGTGTTAAAGGAAAAAGCCTTTGCGCTTAATCGCGGCTTCTTTTTGCGGATTGGTGCAAATCGTCCGTTGGTGACCTTAAAGCTCGCTCAAACATCTGATGGTTATGCCGGCGCTGATGGTCAAGCTTTGATGATTTCTTCGCCACTCTCCAAGCAGCGTGTTCACCTCGCACGCGCATCACATGATGTCATCATGATTGGCGTGGGAACGGTCATGACTGACAATCCTGATCTCACCTGTCGTCTTCCCGGTATGATGCATCTTTCACCCATTCGTGTGATTGTGGATACGCATCTTGATACACCGGTCAATGCGCGCGTCATCGCTACAGCGTCAAAAGTACCCACATGGATTGTTACGGCGCATGACGCATCGGCTGAGCGTGAATCTGATCTGTCACAAGAGGGTGTATCCATCATTCGTGTTGCCAAAGATAATAAAGAACGCATTGATATCCATGTCTTGCTTGCCGCACTGGCGGCGCGCGGCATTACACGTGTGTTTTCAGAAGGTGGGCCACGATTGGCGGAGACACTTGTTGAAGCCGATTGTGTTGATACAATCGAAATCATTACAAGTCCTGAGGCGCTCGGGCGCCCCGGCACGATTGCGCTTCGTCCTCATCTTATGTCAGCCCTTGCAGATCCGCTTCGCTTTGTTGCAAAGGGCACAATGATGTCAGGTCGTGATCGTGTCCAACACTTCGAAAGGGTGTCCTGATGTTTACCGGAATTGTAACCGATATCGGCACGATTGTTTCGGTTGAGGCGCATGGCACGTCGCTCAAGCGCTTGAGGATTGAGTCAACCTATGATGCCTCAACCATTGCGATGGGCGCATCTATTGCCTGTGCCGGTGTGTGCCTCACAGTGGTCGCTTTTGGCCCGTTACCGAACGGCGCCTGGTTTGAAGTCGATGCTGCAGCCGAAACCTTAGCCCTCACCACCGTTGGTCAATGGGTTTCGGGGTCGCGCATCAATCTTGAACGTGCCTTGAAGATTGGTGACGAGTTGGGTGGCCATCTTGTCTCGGGCCATGTCGATGGTCTCGCTGAAGTGATCGCGCGCGAGGAGGTCACAGCCGGTGAGGCCGGTTCAGGCTGGGGTGCCACGGCACGGTTCACGCTCAAAGTGCCGCGTTCCCTCGCGAAATTTATCGTCGAGAAAGGGTCTGTCGCTCTGGATGGCACATCGCTCACCATCAATACCGTTAGGGGCGATCAGTTCACGGTGCTGTTGATCCCCCATACGCTCCAGGTGACAAGTTGGGGCTCTGTTCGTGCCGGCCAACACCTCAATCTCGAAGTTGACCAAATGGCACGCTATGCGGCGCGGCTTGCCGAAGCTCGCGCCGAGGGCTACTGAGGCTCCTGAAACAACCTGATCTTTGAAAAAGAAGGACGCCCCCATGGCCGGAGCCCGTCAATCCGCGTCAAATCCACATGAACCTATGGATGACGCACGCGTTCTTGTGGTGGAGGCGCGTTATTATGATGATTTGGCGGACGAGCTTCTCAAAGGGGCACTTGGCACGTTGCAGGCGGCAGGCGCGACGGTGACGGTGGTGACAGTGCCGGGTTCGCTCGAAATCCCGTCCACGGTGGCAATCATGCTTGAATCGGCATCAGGACATGGCAAACCTTTTGATGCGGTGGTGACGCTTGGCACCGTCATCCGGGGTGAGACCTATCATTTTGAGATTGTCGCCGGGGAAAGCGCGCGTGCGCTTATGGATTTGTCGGTGGCCTATGGCATGCCTTTGGGCAATGGCATTTTGACCGTCGAGAATGACGAACAGGCTTGGGCGCGGGCGCGCGTAAGCGAAGGCAATAAAGGTGGCGGCGCGGCCGAAGCGGCCTTGTCGGTCCTGCGCATTAAGCGGCAGGCGATTGCTGGAGAATTTTGATGGCGCGGGGAGAATTGCGGACATCTGCGCGGTTGGCCGCTGTTCAAGCGCTGTATCAAATGGATATTGTGTCCAAAGATATTGGTGATGTGATTGCCGAATTTGAGGCGCATTGGATTGGTCGTGAGATTGACGGCGTTGAAATGAAGCCGGCAGAAAGCGCCTTTTTCAGAAGCTTGGTTGAGGGCGTCGTCTCTCGACAACGCAATATCGACCCGATGATCGATGAAGCGCTTTCAAATTCTTGGCCCTTAAAGCGCATTGAGGCCGTTTTGCGCGCGATCCTTCGCGCCGGCTGTTTCGAATTGCTCATTCGGACCGATGTTCCAGCGAAGGTTGTGATCCGCGAATATGGCGATCTCGCTGCTGCGTTTTACGACGGCGATGAGATCGGCATGGTCAGTGCCGTTCTTGATGGACTCGCGCATAGGTTGCGTAGCGGTGAGTTGGCAGCACCCTGAACAGGCTCTAAAGTGGCAGCTCCCCTTCCGTCAGGGGTGTGAGTGTGTCAGTGGAGTTGAGTATGGACGGAACGATCAAAAGATCCGGTGAAGACCGGTTAATCGCGCATTATTTTGCACCGCTTGCGGGCCCTGCTGGATTGGCGCTCAAAGATGACGCGGCGCTTTTGTCGCCGCCTCCCGATACGGAACTTGTGATTACGGTCGACACCGTCGTCGCGGGCGTGCATTTTTTCAAAGATGACCCGGCTGACTCCATCGCAGAAAAAGCGCTGGGCGTTAATCTGTCGGACCTTGCAGCGAAGGGCGCTCAACCGCTCGGCTTCGTGCTGGCTTTGTCATTGCCCGATGATTGGCGTGAGGACTGGCTTGCGGCCTTTGCCAAGGGACTGGGTCAAGTGGCAACGCGCTCGGATTGTCCGCTTCTGGGGGGCGATACAACCCGATCCGCAGGGCCACTCTCGCTCTCCATCACGGTGTTTGGTGCTGTACCGAAGGGACGAATGGTGCGGCGTACAACGGCGAAGAGTGGCGATTTGATTGCTGTCAGCGGAACCATTGGCGACGCTGTGCTGGGCCTTAAAATACGATCCGCACCCGAGCGGGAATGGGCAGGTGGCTTGTCGGAAAAAGACTATGCGCATTTGCTCGGCCGCTATTTGCGTCCGCAGCCGCGCTTGATGCTGATCGATGCCTTGCGTGAACATGCTTCGGCATCAATGGATGTTTCAGATGGTCTGATCGGAGATTGCACAAAATTACTGGCGGCCTCGGGCGTGAGCGGTCAGTTGCGTGTTGAGGCTGTGCCTTTGTCGCCTGCCGCGCATGCGGCGATTGGCTTTAATCCGGGCCTTCTTGCAGATGCGGTCACCGGGGGAGATGATTACGAAATTCTCTTCACGCTTCATCCTGATCATCTGGATGCGATGAAAGACGCCGCCCGCCTTGCCGGATGTCCGATCACTGTGATTGGAGAAGTCATCGCTGGATCTGAGCCCTTGACGGTAACCCACAGGGGTGAAACTTTCCTCACGCGATCGGGGTCCTTTAGTCACTTTTAGGCGGGGCACTATCCAGTTTTGATCTCATGCCCTGAAAGTTGATCTTGTGACCTCATCCGCTTCTGAGACAGGCTTTGACGACCGCTTGGCGCGTCGCAATGCGATTTTGCTCGCCAGCGCCACGGCGCTTGCCGGTGCGAATGCGACCGTTATTTTTGCAACGGCCGCAATTGTTGGTTCAATTCTCGCACCCGATAAGGGGCTTGCGACCTTGCCGATTTCGATTTTCGTGGTCGGAATGGCCGCGGGAACGCTGCCTGTCGGTTGGATCGCCAAACGCTTTGGTCGCCGTGCAGCATTTCTTACGGGCGCAACAGCAGGGATCATTACGGGCTTGCTTGCCTGTTTTGCTGTGGTGCAGGGGCTCTTTTCGGTTTTGTGTCTCGCGACATTTTTCGGCGGATTCTATCAGGCCGCCGCTCAATCTTATCGGTTCGCCGCAGCCGATTCCGCGAGCCCCGCTTTTCGGCCGAAAGCTATTTCATGGGTCTTGGCCGGTGGGGTCTTTGCGGGCGTGATCGGGCCGCAGCTTGTCACGCATACGATGGATTTGTGGCAGCCTTATCTTTTCGCGGCGTCCTATCTGTTTCAGGCTGCAGTTGCGGCCTTATCAATGGTGATTTTGGTTCAGGTGAAAGCGCCACCACCCTTGCCATTAAACACGCCTGACATGCGTCCAATCGGTGAAATCGCGCGTCAGCCGAAATTCATCGCTGCCGTTATTTGCGGCATCATCAGTTATGGCTTGATGAACTTCATCATGACATCCGCGCCGCTTGCAATGAAGCTCTGTGGTCATGCGGTGACCGATTCCAATTTGGCCATCGAATTCCACGTCATCGCTATGTATGCGCCGAGCTTTTTTACCGGTGCATTGATCGCGCGGTTTGGCGCCGAGCGGGTGATCCTGGCAGGCATGGCGCTGATCTCCGCGGCCGCGGTCGCGGGCCATTTGGGAACTACGGTTCCCCATTTTTGGGCTGACATGATCCTTGTCGGCCTGGGTTGGAATTTTGGATTTATCGGGGCCTCCGCGCTTGTCACCGAAACGCATCGGCCCTCCGAGCGGACGAAAGTTCAGTCTTTCAACGATTTTCTTGTGTTTGGAACCATGGTGGTCGGCTCCTTTTCGTCGGGCCGGATCTTGACCGATTTTGGCTGGGATATGGTCAATACCATCGTATTTCCCCTCGTTTTCATCGGTTTAGTGGCACTTTTCTCCGTTAGACGCTTTCAATCGCGGCAGCTCGCCTGAGGCTTAACGCAAAGTCGCATTTGCCATTGAGGTGTAATTTTGGCAAAGACGGGGCCGGAATCGGGCGGATTCTGCTGGCTTCGATGAGAGTCGGTGCGCCAGACATTCAACGCCCGACGCTTGGGATAGAACGAGAAAACAAAAAGGACGGAACAGCATCATGACATTGGGCTTGATCATTCTAGGTGGCCTCCTCGCCATCGCCTACGGAGTTTGGGCGATTGCCGATGTGAATGGCCGCGACGCGGGCAATGCTCGCATGCAGGAAATCGCAGCGGCGATTGCAGAAGGCGCGCAGGCCTATCTGAAGCGTCAATATACGACGATCGCTGTTGTGGGTGTGGTGTTGTTTGTTGTCATCGCGGCACTTCTGAAATTGCCTGTCGCTATTGGTTTTGCCATTGGCGCCATTCTTTCAGCCGCAGCGGGCTTTATCGGCATGAATGTGTCGGTTCGCGCGAATGTGCGCACCGCACAAGCCTCTTCCAAGTCTCTTGCTGCCGGCCTTGACGTTGCGTTCAAAGCGGGTGCGGTGACGGGCATGCTCGTGGCAGGCCTCGCCCTTCTTGGTGTGGCTGTTTATTATTGGTTCCTCACGGGTCCGATGGGTCTTGCACCGTCTGACCGTATGGTTGTTGACGCTCTTGTTGCGCTCGGTTTCGGCGCTTCGTTGATCTCGATCTTTGCACGTCTTGGTGGCGGTATCTTCACCAAGGGTGCAGACGTCGGTGCCGACCTCGTCGGTAAAGTCGAAGCCGGTATTCCGGAAGATGATCCGCGCAACCCAGCAACAATCGCAGACAATGTCGGCGATAATGTGGGCGATTGCGCCGGTATGGCCGCTGACTTGTTCGAGACCTATGCAGTGACTGTGGTTGCGACCATGGTTCTCGCCTCGATCTTCTTCGTTGGTCAGAACGTTTTGGCCTCTGTCATGCTCTATCCTTTGGCAATCTGCGCGGCGTGCATCGTGACGTCGATCATCGGCACCTTCTTCGTGAAGCTTGGTTCCGACAATTCGATCATGGGCGCGCTTTATAAGGGCCTTTGGGCAACTTCACTGCTTTCGGTGATTGGTCTTGGTGGTGCAACCAGCCTGACGATTGGCTGGGGCAAAATCGGTGAAGTCGCAGGTCAGTCGATTACGGGTTGGAACCTGTTCTTCTGCGGTCTTGTCGGTCTCGCCGTTACAGGCCTCATCGTCTGGATCACCGAATACTACACAGGCACAGGCAAGCGTCCGGTGGTGTCGATTGCGCAAGCCTCTGTCACGGGGCATGGCACAAACGTCATTCAGGGCCTTGCGGTATCGCTTGAGTCAACCGCTCTGCCAGCCCTCGTTATTGTTGGCGGTATCATCACCACATATCAGCTTGCTGGTCTCTTCGGCACTGCGATTGCGGTTACGACGATGCTTGGTCTTGCCGGTATGATCGTGGCGCTTGATGCGTTTGGTCCGGTCACCGACAATGCCGGTGGCATTGCTGAAATGTCGGGTCTGCCGAAAGAAGTGCGTCATGTCACCGATGCGCTCGATGCGGTTGGTAACACGACCAAAGCCGTCACCAAGGGCTATGCCATTGGTTCGGCCGGTCTTGGCGCCCTTGTATTGTTCGCAGCCTATACGAATGACATCGCCGCCTTCACGAAAGCCGGTGTGCCTTACTTCAAGGATATCGGAACGGTCTCGTTTGATCTCTCGAATCCGTATGTGGTTGCGGGTCTCATCTTCGGTGGTCTGATTCCGTATCTCTTTGGTGGCATTGCTATGACGGCCGTTGGCCGTGCAGCCGGTTCGGTTGTTGAAGAAGTGCGTCGTCAGTTCAAAGAAAAGCCCGGCATCATGCAGGGCACCGAAAAGCCTGATTATGCACGGGCGGTCGATATGCTTACGAAGGCGGCCATCCGTGAAATGATTGTGCCGTCGCTGCTGCCGGTCCTTGCACCGCTCGTGGCTTACTTCGGCGTGTTGTTTGTCTCAGGCTCGAAGGCAAACGCCTTCGCAGCACTCGGTGCATCGCTCTTGGGCGTGATCGTCAACGGTCTCTTCGTTGCGATTTCGATGACCTCGGGTGGCGGCGCATGGGACAATGCGAAGAAGAGCTTTGAAGACGGCTTTGTTGATAAAGACGGCGTCAAGCATTTGAAGGGTTCGGATGCGCACAAGGCATCGGTGACGGGCGATACCGTCGGCGATCCCTACAAGGACACCGCAGGTCCTGCGGTCAATCCGGCGATCAAGATCACCAACATCGTTGCGTTGTTGTTGCTTGCAATCTTGGCCCACATGGCATGATCCTCATAAGGATCAGCTGAAATACAAAACCCCCGGAAATAATCCGGGGGTTTTTTTATGCGCTAAGCGGAACGCCGTAATCATGAGTTGGTCACGACGAGCGCTTTGAATGAGCTAGGGATCAGGTTGATCCGACCATGCGCAGCATTTGTCGGACGATCGAAAGGCCGGTGCCACCGGTTGGTGTTGTGTTTGTATTGAAATCAAACACTTCGCCATCCTTCATGCCATAATTGGCAATGCGTTCGACTTTCAGCGCTTTTGTAAACATCACAGCCAACACCCGTTGATCGGTGATTTCCGGTTTTTCGAACATGAATTTCCGGTTGGTGTTTTGGCTGATGTAATACCAGCTCTGGTTTCCAACCGTCGATACGGTTGAGGGTGTACCAAGGATCTGAAGAACTTTTTTCGCATCCATTCCCGGCTTAACTTCGGCAACGGCCTGTTCATCAATCACATAGCCTTGCACTTGCGGGCCTGCGGTGGTGCAGGCGGCAAGGGAGGTTGCGAGGGAAAAGGCAAGCGCCGTCGTCCTGAAGAGGGAGAAGGGCGTGGGGCGCGTGAAACGCATCATGGGCAAACGGCTCCGGTCATGTCTATGAGCATGGTGAGGGATTTTTCTTGCGTAACCCCTTCCTTATGCCTTACCCCGCAGCCAAGGCAAGGGGCGCGGTGGGGTAGGGCGCCTACGAACCATTTGGAAGAGGGCATGGGTCTTTTCAGCATTTTCGGAAGAAGCCGCGCGAACCAAGCCATTCTCGACCGCCTTTATGGCGCGGTTGTGGCAGCGGCGCGGCAGGAAGTCCTTTATCGCGACCTTGCCGTTCCTGACACGTTTGAGGGCCGTTTTGAGGTCTTAACCGTGCATGCGAGCCTCGTTGCCCGTAGGCTTCAGCTTTTGCCCGCACCTGGGCCCGATCTCGCGCAAGACTTTGTTGACCGGGTGTTCTCGGAATTTGATGGAACCTTGCGTGAAATGGGCGTGGGTGACATCTCGGTGCCAAAGCGGATGAAAACGATTGCCTCGGCCTTTGCCGGCCGATCTTCTGCCTATATCGAGGCTCTGCAATCGGAAGATACGCTCACGCTCAATGATGTTCTCAAACGCAATATTTACGGCACATCCCAACCGGCGGACCAAGCGGTATCGGCCTTGGCACATTATGTTCGTCGTTTTGTTGAGCGTCTTGAACATATGTCGTTTTCTGATTTTACATCGGACACTTTGTCGTTTGATGATCCTTCGAAGGATGTGAATGAGGTCCGCAAATGAGTGAAGATGTGCCCTTGCCCTTTTCGCATCCTGTCGATGTGACCAGCATTCGTCCGGATGGTCTGGCGGTGTCTTTCGACGCGAATGAGACGGAACGTGCCGGCCTTGCAGAGCTTTTTTCAATTCCGGCGGTTAATCACCTGTCCGCTGAGTTCACGCTCACGCGGAAAGGGTCACGCGTCAAAGTCAAAGGCAGCGTGTCCGGTGTTTTTACGCAGACTTGTGTCGTGACGCTTGATCCGTTTGAATCGCCTTTTCACGAAGACATTACGCTTGATTTTGATGAAGATCCCACACCACCGCGCGACGATCGTCCGGATGATAACATTCCAGACCCGATCATCAACGGACAAATTGATCTCGGCGCGGTGGCTGCTGAATTCACGGCCCTCGCGCTTGATCCCTATCCCAAAAAGCCGGGTGCGGTTTTTCAATACAGCGAAGATGAGGATGAAAAGCCCGTTTCGCCCTTTGCAGCGCTCGCCGAATTGAAAAAGAAGACCTAAGCCATGGCGGTGCTGTATGGCGGGCGCCTCAATGAAAAGGGTTGGCCCGGGGACGCTGGACGGGTAATGTCCGGCGAAATTTACGGCGCACTGAACCGGATTCGGTGCCCATTGTTCCGGACCAATTGAGGCGTGATGACCGCGGCACGAGTGAGAATTGCGCTGGATGCGATGGGCGGCGATCATGGTCCTGAAACCGTGATCCCGGGCGCGGCGCTCACGCTTGAGCGCCATCCGGATGTGAGCTTTCTGATTTTTGGCGATCCGGCGCGGATTGAGCCTTTGATGGCGGCGCACCAACAGCTTGCGGCAGTCAGCGAAATTCGGGCGTCGGAAGTCTTTATCGGTATGGACGAAAAGCCGAGCCAGGCGCTGCGTCGCGGCCGGGGCAAGTCATCCATGTGGCAGGCCATTCAGGCTGTTAAAGACGGCGAAGCCGATGTCGCGGTTTCAGCCGGCAATACCGGCGCGCTAATGGCGATGGCCACTTTTTGTTTGCGCACAATGGCAGGCGTTAATCGTCCGGCGATTGCGGCGATTTGGCCAACGGTGAGAGGCGAGTCGATTGTGCTCGATGTGGGCGCAACTATTGGCGCTGACTCGCGTCATCTCATCACAATGTCATTGATGGGTGCGGCCATGGCCAGCATTCTCTTTGACATCGAGCAGCCAAGCGTTGGCTTGTTGAATGTGGGTACCGAAGACGTGAAGGGTCTCGATGAAATTCGTGAAGCCGGTCGCGTTCTACGTGAACAGCCGCTTTCAAGCATTCGGTATGAAGGCTTTGTCGAAGGTGATGATATCGGGCAAGGCACTGTGGATGTCGTCGTCACCGAAGGTTTCACGGGTAACATCGCCTTGAAAACCGCAGAAGGTACGGCAAGGCAGATTGCCACCTATCTTCGTCAAGCCATGAGCAGCTCACTGATGAGCCGCATCGGCTATTTGTTTGCACGCTCCGCCTTTGCGGCTTTGAAGGATCGTCTTGATCCGCGCAAGGTCAATGGTGGTGTGTTTTTGGGTCTCGATGGTGTTGTCATCAAAAGTCATGGGGGCACAGATCCAACGGGTTTCGCTGCGGCAATCGATGTTGGATATGACATGGTGAAATATGAATTGCTCGCGCGTATTCGCGCCGCGCTGGAATTATCACTGGTCGGCCTCTCACCTTCCGACGAGACTACTGCTGTGTCATCCGCTCAAGAAGGAGCGTCATCATAATGCGTCGCTCCGTTGTTTTGGGTGCCGGACATTTCTTGCCGGAGAAATGTCTGACCAATGCCGATATGGCTTTGATCGTTGATACAACCGATGAGTGGATCGTCGAGCGGACCGGCATTCGCCAGCGCCATATTGCGAGCGAAGGGGAAACGACCTCCATGCTCGCAACGCGGGCGGCTCAAGCCGCCCTTGCGGATGCGGGCATCGATGCCAATTCGATTGATCTGATTGTACTGGCCACGGCAACGCCCGACCACACGTTTCCGTCAACCGCCACGCAGGTGCAAGCCGCGCTCGGCATAACAGGCGGTGCGGCATTTGACGTGCACGCGGTATGCTCGGGTTTTGTCTATGCGCTAACCACCGCGGATAATTTTTTGAAAGCCGGTTCAGCTCAGCGGGCTTTGGTCATCGGTGCTGAAACCTTCTCGCGCATTCTGGATTGGACGGATCGCACGACCTGCGTCTTGTTTGGTGATGGGGCTGGCGCGGTTGTTCTTGAAGCGCAAGACGGGCAGGGGACGAACGCAGACAGCGGCGTTTTATGCACGCATTTGCGCTCTGACGGGCGCCATCTCGATAAGCTCTATGTCGATGGCGGACCATCCGCGACCAAGACCACCGGACATCTTCGGATGGAGGGCAAGGAGGTTTTCCGCCATGCGGTGACCAATCTGGCCGAAACCGTCGAGGAGGCGTTCAAACGGGCGGGGATCACGGCGGCCGATGTCCAGTGGTTTGTGCCCCATCAGGCGAACCGTCGCATCATCGACGCCACCGCCAAGAAGCTCGGCATCGACCCGGCCCATGTCGTGATTACGGTTGATCAACACGGCAACACATCGGCCGCCTCAATCCCGCTCGCGCTATCGGTGGCTTGGCATGATGGCCGGATCCGGAAGGGTGACCTCGTCCTGATCGAGGCCATGGGCGGCGGTTTCACCTGGGGCTCTGCCTTGATCCGCTGGTAAGAACCGCTTGATAAATCTTGGTAAATAGAGCATTGACGCGCCGCTTACGCCGCAATAGGGTTTTGGGGTTCGGAGGAGTTGAGGATGGCGCATAAGACAGTCACGCGCGCGGAGTTGAGCGAAGCGGTATACCAACGCATCGGCCTTTCGCGCAGCGAGTCCTCTTCCCTTGTTGAATTGGTGCTCGAAGAGATTTCCGCCTCTTTGGCGCGCGGCGACAGCGTGAAGCTGTCGTCTTTCGGATCCTTTTTGGTTCGGGACAAAGGCCAGCGCATCGGCCGCAACCCAAAAACGGGCGTCGAAGTGCCAATCGAACCGCGCCGTGTGATGGTGTTCAAACCGTCCAACATTATGAAGGCGCGGGTGAATGGCGAATCTGTTCCGGATGAGGAATAATAGACCTCGTCTTTCTTGAGCAAATTTTCCTGAGGAGTGTTTTGCTTTGGACAAAGCTCCTGATGCCTACCGCACGATCAGCGAAGTCGCGACCGATCTCGATTTGCCGCAGCACGTTTTGCGGTTCTGGGAGACGCGATTTGCGCAAATCAAGCCTTTGAAGCGCGGCGGTAGCCGCCGCTATTACCGCCCTGACGATGTTGATCTCGTGCGCGGCATCAAACACCTGCTTCACGGCACGGGCTACACGATCAAGGGCGTGCAGCGCATCCTCAAGGAAGAGGGTATCAAACACGTTCAAGTGATTGGCCGAACGGGTAAAGTCCCGGGCAAAGTGCCGCCACAAGACACGTCCGTTGATCGGGTTCTCGCGTCGCCCCTCAAGTCAAAAGCCGAGGCGGTACCGGCGCAACCTTCAAAGCCGGGGTCTGCCGAGGATCTCGCCGCGCTCATTGCCCCGCGGCCCCGTGCGGCGCCCCGTGGTGTGCGGCAGAGCAAAGAGCAATTGGGGCTCTTTGGTGAACTTCCTGAAGCACCCGGTGAATCGTCTTCCGCGCAGGCGGTTGCGCGGATGCTGCCCTCGGCTTGGCAGGGTATGTCCGTTTCGGGCCAGCTCGCGCAACGCCTGCAATCGGTGTTGGCGGAGCTTGAGGAATGCGGACAATTGGTTGCCACCGCACGGCTTGTGGCAACCGATGGGCGGAACGATCCCCATTTTTGAGCAGGCGGGTTGCGCATGCTTGCGCGGGCCGAAGGCGCCCTCTATAAGCCGCGACAGTCGGAGTGTAGCGCAGCCCGGTTAGCGCACTAGTCTGGGGGACTAGGGGTCGTGGGTTCGAATCCCGCCACTCCGACCATTTTTTCTCAACAATAATGCCGCATCTCGTTTTTGAACCCACGACTTATTTCGATCACGCGGTCGGACTTTGTCCGGAGCGTGATCGCAGAAGATTTTGGGTTCGAATCCCGCCACTCCGACCAGCCTCCGCTCTGCGAGCTTCGGCTCGGCGAGCCATAGGCGAGGGGAGACGAAGCGAGTAGATCTGCGGAGGCTGTCACGCCGTAGCCTGAATAGGCGAAGGCGGACTGAAACCACAAATGATCTATGTATATATTCTTCAGAGTCTATCTGATCCTGAGCGTTTTTATGAAGGGATCACTGGAGATTTAGACACGCGACTAAAACAACATAATGCCGGTGAAGTCTTTCATACGGCCAAATATAAGCCGTGGAAGATTAAAAACTACTTCGCATTTGAAGATCATAAAAAAGCATATATGTTCGAAAAATACCTAAAATCAGGCTCTGGCCGAGCCTTTGCAAAGAAGCGCTTTTAAAATTTAAAGAAGCGCTTTTAAAATTTATTCAAGAGATTTTTATGGCCGTTCTAAAAATCACTGTCGAAGCAATCGTGAATGCGCCGCTTCGCAAGGTGTGGGCCGGCTATACGACGCCCGATGATATTGTGCAGTGGAATGCGGCATCGGATGATTGGCATACGACGAAAGCCAGCGTCGATTTGCGCGTTGGTGGTGCGTTCAGCTCACGGATGGAAGCAAAAGACGGAAGCTTCGGGTTTGACTTTGGTGGAGTCTATACGGAAATCGTCGATCAAAAATTCATCGCTTATCAATTCGGCGATCGTGTCGCTGAAGTTGAATTCAACGCAACACCGGATGGTGTTATCGTACGCGTGACTTTTGATTGTGAAACCGTTCATCCGGTTGAGCAGCAAAGAGAGGGATGGCAATCCATCCTCAATAATTTCAAACGCTATCTTGAAGCCAAGCCCGTAAGCTGACCGCGCAAAGACCCTTTAAGCGTTTACGCGTTTCAAGAACTGCGTCTTCAAGACAAGGCCCTTTATATTGTCAACGCGGCATTCAATTTCGTCTTCATTGCTGGTTAGACGAATGCCTTTGATCTTGGTGCCCTGTTTGATCACGGAAGATGTGCCCTTCACCTTCAAGTCTTTGATCACATGAACGGTGTCGCCTTCGTGAAGGCGTGTGCCATTGCAATCTTTTACAATCGTCTCGTTATCATCGCTCATTTTATGATCTTTCCGCAAATGCAATCAGGCTTGATCTTGATCGGGTCGTTCCATCCAGCGGATGAGCGGCATAAGGGGGAGGATCCACGCCAATCCCACGACGAAATAATAGACGCCCTGCCATAATTTGTCCGCATCTTGCAGGCGGCCTTGCGCAATCACCATTGCAATCAGGCTATAGACAATCACAAAGGCCAGCATGATCAATGTGCCAATGAATTTACGGGTTCTGCGACGCATGGGATCTTCCAAAAACAGACGATTCCAAGACAGGGATCGTTCCGAGAAAAGAGGTGCGACACGAGCGAACTTGCCCGGTCAGACGGCGCGGACTATGAGTGCCCGACCCCGTTTGATCAAGCCCTCATCGATCAAGTTCCCAAAAGGCCGGTTGTCATGACGCATGATGGTTTTTCAGCTTCTGAAATTTGGCATGCGCCGCAGAGGCTTCGCACGGTGCGTATCTGGCTGTTTCTGATGGCCGCTCTCGTGTTTACGATGGTTGTTGTTGGGGGCGCCACGCGGCTCACAGGTTCGGGCCTTTCCATCACCGAATGGAATCCGATCATGGGCGCATTGCCGCCTTTGACGGATGCGGCTTGGGCGGAGGCATTCGAAAAATACAAAGCCATTCCACAATATCGGCTCGTCAATGAGGGCATGGCGCTTGCCGATTTTAAATTCATTTTTTGGTGGGAATGGTCGCATCGCCAATTGGGGCGCGCGATCGGGCTCGTCTTTGGTATGGGCTTTTTGTGGAACGTTGTTTCGGGCGCGTTGCGTGGCCGTCTTGCTATCTATGTTTTGGGTCTTGGCCTTCTTGGAGGCGCGCAGGGCACCATAGGCTGGATCATGGTGGCGTCAGGCCTGAAGGAAGGCGTGACCGCGGTCGCACCCATCAAATTGATGTTGCATCTCACAATGGCGGCAACGATCTACACGCTCCTCATCATGGTTGCGACACGCATGGGCAAGCCCCGCGGTGAAATCGCACCACAATCAGTGAAACGGGCTGCGAGTCTTGTGCTGTTTTTGACGCTCCTGCAAATCGCGCTTGGCGCTTTGGTGGCAGGATCAAAAGCGGGTCTTGTCTGGAACACCTGGCCTTTCTTGGATGGTCATCTTGTCCCACCGGCAGAGATGCTGTTTTCCGTGTCCCCGCTCATAGAAAATTTTGTCGATAATACCGTTTTAGTTCAATTCAATCACCGCATGAGTGCCTATCTCTTGCTGGCGGTTGCTTTATGGCATGGTTGGCAGGTTGGGCGCCTCATGCCCCATACATCCGCTAATCGACGTGCGAGCATCAATGTTTGGTTGATCGTTGTGCAGGCGGTGATTGGTATCATAACCTTGCTCTACGCCGTCCCGCTCTGGTTGGGCCTTCTCCATCAAGCCTCGGCATTTATCGTATTAGGCATGGCGGCGGCACATCGCGCTGCCCTTGTACGCGGATGATTTATCGACGCAATCTTCAACGATAAACCAGAACCGGAACGCTGGAATGGGCGAGGACCTTTTGCGTTTCTGAGCCTAAGAGAATGGCGCCGATGCCTCCGCGCCCATGTGATGCCATGGCAATCAGATCGCACTTCTTTTTCTTGGCTGTGTCGATAATGGCTTCGTAAGGATAATCCGCTTCAATATCGAGCGTTTGAAAAGTGACGCCGCGTTCTTTGGCAAGCGTTTCAACTTTTCCCAAAATGGCCTTCGCCTGTTTCTTGGCGTGATTTTTATAAATCTCTGGTGAGTCCGTCAGCATCTCGGTTTCAAGTGTAAACACATGAAACGGTTCATGCACGGTCAAGAGCGTTACCGAAGCGCCAATCGCTTTGGCAAAATCAAGACCTTGCTTGACCGCGGTGGTGGCCAAGGCCGAGCCGTCGGTTGGAATCAATATGTGTTTATACATGGGGCGACGCCTTTCACCTTTGATGTCTTTCGAGCACATAGTGGTCAAAAGGCGTCGCTTGCGCTTTGATGCGGATCAAGAGCGCGCCATATGTGACACGCTCTTGATGCGGATTAGTCCTTATTTCGCCGCGAGTGCCTGATCGAGATCGGCAATCAGATCGGCAACATCTTCAATACCCACCGAGAGCCGCACAACATCAGGACCCGCACCCGCGATGACTTTCTCAGCATCGGTCAATTGGCGATGCGTGGTCGATGCGGGATGGATCACAAGCGAGCGCGTATCGCCGACATTGGCAAGATGCGAGAAGAGCTTGAGATGTTTTACAAGATTGATGCCTGCATCATAGCCGCCCTTCAAGCCGAAGGTGAAAACCGCACCGGCACCCTTGGGCGAGTATTTCTTCGCAAGCGCGTTATATTTATCGCCTTCGAGTCCGGAATAGGAGACCCACGCAACGCTTGGATGGTGTTTGAGATGTTTTGCAACCGCAAGCGCGTTGTCCGAATGGCGTTGCATGCGGAGCGGTAGCGTTTCAATGCCCGTTAAAATTAGAAAGGCGTTGAACGGTGACAAAGCGGGACCAAGATCGCGCAAGCCGAGCACACGGCACGCAATCGCAAACGCAAAATTGCCGAAGGTCTCACCAAGCACCATACCATTATATTCAGGCCGTGGTGTTGAGAGCAGCGGATATTTTCCGCTCTTCACATAATCGAAATTACCACCATCAACGATCACGCCGCCAATCGAATTGCCATGGCCGCCTAAAAATTTTGTCGCTGAATGCACGACGATATTGGCACCATGTTCAAAGGGTTTAACGAGATAGGGCGTGGCAAGCGTGTTATCGACAATCAAGGGCACGCCGGCCTTTTTCGCAATCGCGGCAATCGCCGCAATATCGGTCACAACGCCACCGGGATTGGCAATCGACTCGATGAAGATCGCTTTGGTCTTTGGCGTAATCGCCGCTTCAAAGCTCGATAGATCATCGGGATCGGCCCATTTCACGCGCCAATCGAAGCTCTTATAGGAATGATTGAACTGGTTGATCGAGCCGCCATAAAGTTTTTTCGAGGCGATGAATTCATCGCCTGGCTGCAACAGCGTGTGAAACACGAGAAACTCGGCCGCATGACCGGAGGCAACGGCAAGCGCCGCCGTGCCGCCTTCAAGGGCTGCCACGCGTCCTTCCAAAACCGCATTGGTTGGGTTGGTGATGCGCGTGTAGATATTTCCGAAGGCTTGCAGGCCGAACAGCGAGGCGGCATGATCGACATCGTCAAACACGAAGGATGATGTCTGATAAATCGGTGTCACGCGCGCGCCTGTGGCGGCATCGGGGGCCGCTCCGGCATGAACGGCAAGTGTGTTAAATCCGGGGGTCTGTGTCATGGATCTTCTCCTCACGTAACGGGTTGCGTCTTTAGGGTCCGGCGGTCGGGTAAAACCCAATCCTAACCGTAAAATCAGTTTAATCGGTCAATACGTTCTTTTTAGCGAACGATTTGAACGGCGTCAATAACCTGCCGCATTTGCCGTCCAGCCTTATGCAGAAGCCATCGGTAAGCGTTTAAACCTCAACATATTTTCGGAGACATCCCTATGAACAACCTTCGAAACGAGGATCAGCCTGAACATCAGCCCCGCCTCTCGCGGGATATCATCACGCTTTATGATGCCTTCACCCATGGCGGGATGGATCGCCGCGCCTTCATGAGCCGGCTCGCCGCTTTAGCGGGTTCGTCTGCAGCGGCGCTCGCGATCTTGCCGCTATTGGGTAATGATTATGCGCGGGCCGAAACGATCAAAGCGGATGATCCACGCCTCGACACGCAGGAGATGCTCGCAATCGAAGGTGGTGAAAAAGGTCTCACGGGTTATCTCGCGCGGCCTAAGGGCAACGCGCGTCTCCCCGCTGTTCTGGTCATTCACGAAAACCGCGGTCTAAACCCGCATATCAAAGACATCACGCGCCGCGTCGCTCTTGAGGGTTATCTTGCTTTGGGGATCGACATTCTCTCTCCTGATGGCGGCACGCCCGAGGATGAAGACAAAGCCCGAGACATGATTGGCAAAGTAACGGGTGAGATTGCAGAGGCGCGCGCGGCGGCGGCCATTCGCTTTCTCGGAAAGCACCCGCAATCCACCGGCAAAACAGGCGCGATCGGTTTTTGTTGGGGCGGGGGTCTTATCAACCGCGTTGCGGCGGGCGAGCCGACGCTTAAAGCCGGCATTGCCTATTATGGTCCGCAACCTCCTGCAGAACGTGTTGCCAATATCAAAGCCGCGCTCTTGTTGCATTATGCGGGTCTTGATCAACGCATTGATGCCGGCATTCCCGCCTACAAGGCTGCGTTGGATGCTGCCAAAATCCGCTATGAGATTCACATCTATGAGGGCGTCGATCACGCGTTCAACAATGATACGAATGCCGCGCGTTACAACAAAGCGACAGCGGACTTAGCATGGTCACGCAGCATGGCGTTTTTGAAGCGGGAATTGGTTTAAGATACGCATGGCGATCTGAAGCGCGCCGCGCATCCTATTGATTGAGACAACGCATTCAAATGGTGCGCTTCTGCCAACTCTTCGCACCAAGCAAGGGCCTTTTTGATGAGAGCAATCCCGTATTCACCCCGTTCCATCCGATCTCGCCGGAGAAGCGTCCATATTCGATTTTCGGACACCGATTCATAATCACGGTGACGCCTTTTTCTTCTGCGCGCGCGGCGGCGTCATCATTGCGCACGCCGAGCTGCATCCAGATCACTTTGGGCAAGGGCGTCAGCGCGAGCGCTTCATCGGTTAAAGGCCCTGCCGCATCCGAATTGCGAAAAATTTCAACCATATCAATCGGCGCTTCAATTTCATTTAACGCGCCATAGACTTTTGCGCCGAAAAATTCTTGACCTTTCAAACCGGGATTGATCGGATAAAGCGTATAGCCCCGTTCAATCAGATATTTGGTGACAAAATAACTCGGGCGCGCCTGATTGCTTGAAAACCCGATCAGCGCAATGCTTTTCACACTTTTCAAAATCGATTCAATCAGCGCGTCAGGATATGAGTCATGACGGGTTGTATCAAAACTCATGTGCCACTCCAAAGCGGATCGCGCTTTTCTAAAAAGGCATTGATGCCTTCTTCTGCATCGCGTGCGAGCATATTCTCGACCATGACATGAGAGGCATGGAGATAGGCGTCTTCGCGCGTCATTTCAATCTGCTCATAAAAGGCCCGTTTGCCAATCGCGAGCGTCAAAGATGATTTTGCCGCAATTGCACGCGCCATCACTTCGGCAGCGGCAAGCGCTTCGCCTTGCGGTACAACGCGATTGACTAGGCCGATGCGCAGCGCCTCATTCGCAGTCACCATATCGCCTAACAGCAGCATCTCCATTGCATGTTTGCGGGATACGGCGCGAGACAAAGCCACCATCGGCGTTGAACAAAAGAGTCCGATATGAACTCCGGGTGTCGCAAAGCGCGCTTCGTCTCCTGCCACAGCCAAATCGCAAGTGGCAACGAGTTGACAACCCGCAGCCGTTGCGACGCCCTCAACCGCGGCAATGACGGGTTGGGGGAGGGCAAGGATCGCCTGCATCAACGCGGCACAGCGCTTTAACAGCGTTTCGAAATAGGCGCGCCCGCGATCCGCATCGGTGCGATGCGCGCTCATTTCCTTCAAATCATGGCCCGCACAAAACACAGTCCCCGTTGCATTGAGGATCACAGCGCGCAAATCAGAGCGCGCGCTGATCCGCGTCAACGCCGCGTGCAGGGCATCGAGCATCGCCTCCGAAAGCGGATTGCGCCGTTCCGCTTGGTTGAGCGTCAAGATCACATAACCGGGATGTTCGGTTTCGATCAGAAGAGGTGAGGGTGCTGCCGTCATAGGAAGAACCGTCGCCCCGTAACCGCGTCGCGTCAAGATCGTAAGGATTGCGGTTCGATCTTGTGCGGTCCGCAATCCTCGCTTATCCGTCGATCATGACTGATGCCGCGCTCACTTGTTCAGAGATCAACGCTTTCTTGCGGCGTGAATTTCCGCAGATATTTCTGCATGGCGAAATTTTCACCGTGGATGAAATCGGCGCCGGCACCAGCGTGATGCGCATGGCCTATCATGAAAGCCAATTGAGGCCCGGCGGCACCATTTCGGGTCCTGCCATGATGCAACTGGCCGATGTGGCGATATGGGTCGCGCTTTTGGGCGCCATTGGCGAAGTTCCGCTCGCGGTGACCACCAATCTCACGATCAATTTCATGAGAAAGCCCGAACCGCGCGCCCTGATTGCCACCTGCCGCATGATGAAAATCGGCAAAAGGCTCGCGGTGGGCGAGGCGACCCTCACCGCAGACGGATCGGACGAGGCGGTTGCCCATGCGGTGGCCACTTACGCCATTCCCGCCCCATAATAGTGTGGTATCATATTACCATTAAAATTAAACTATTGAAATAATTATATAATTTTATAAATCGAGCAGAAATTTCGAGTTGACGGCGCCGGGGCGCTCCAGTACATCCAAGCGCGAGTGGCAAGGGCCCGTTGTGGCCCTTTCTGTTTGAGTGGATCGGGCCATGGGGGCCGGATCATAGGCAATGGAATTTTCCCATGAAGTCATTTTCGGCAAAGCCCGCCGAGGTTGAGAAGAAATGGGTGCTGATTGATGCGACAGGCCTCGTTGTTGGCCGTCTCGCTTCGATCGTGGCGCTGCGCTTGCGCGGCAAGCACCTTCCGACCTTCACGCCGCATGTTGATTGCGGCGACAACGTCATCATCATCAATGCCGATAAGGTGGTTCTGACCGGCCGCAAGCGCGAGCAGAAGGTCTATTATCATCACACCGGTTTTCCAGGCGGTATCAAAGAACGCTCGGCCAAGTTCATTCTCGAAGGGCGCTTTCCGGAGCGTGTGGTCGAGAAGGCTGTTGAGCGCATGTTGCCGCGTGGTCCGTTGGGTCGTGCTCAACTTGGCAATCTCCGCGTTTATGGCGGTGCCGAGCATCCGCATGCCGCCCAGACGCCAGCCGTGCTCGATGTCGGCGCGATGAACCGTAAAAATGTGAGGAGCGCCTGATCATGGCTGCAACGCTTCAGTCTCTCTCTGATCTTAAGGGATCACCCGCCGCTCCGGCGGAAGCCCCCCGCCATGTCCAGAAGTTGGACAAGCAGGGCCGCGCCTACGCAACCGGCAAACGTAAGAACGCCGTCGCCCGCGTTTGGATCAAGCCAGGCAAGGGCACGATCACGGTCAATGGCCGTGCGCTCGAAGTCTATTTCGCGCGTCCCGTTCTGCGCATGATCTTGCAGCAGCCTTTCGGCATCGCCTCGCGCGTTGGCCAATATGATGTTGTGGTCACGGTCGCTGGTGGCGGTCTTTCGGGTCAGGCCGGCGCGGTTCGCCACGGCCTCTCAAAGGCACTCACTTATTTCGAACCGGAACTGCGCGGCGTTCTCAAGAAAGCCGGCTTCCTCACACGCGACAGCCGTGTGGTCGAACGTAAGAAATACGGCCGCAAGAAAGCGCGCCGGAGCTTCCAGTTCTCGAAGCGTTAATCAACGCTTTCTGTTCTGCAAAATTCAAAAACCCGCGAGTGTGTCTCGCGGGTTTTTTGTTGGCTTGTTCTTTTATGTCATGTTCGTCTTACGGCGTAACGCTCTTTGGCTTGACGCTTGGGATCGGCGGAAGACTTTTCAAATAGGTCGCCATCGCCAAACGATCCGCGTCGGTGAGCGTTGATGTGTTGCGCACAACATCAGCCATGCTTCCACCCACCGAGTCAGCATCAGGCGTAAACCCATCTTTCAACAGGCTTGCAATCTCGTCAGACGACCAAGATTGAAGACCCGTTTCATGCGGTGTCAAATTGGGAGCAAAGCCTTTTCCTTCTAGCGCAGGCGCACCGGCAAAAGCGCGAGACCGGTCAAGCGATGCTGCAATCGTGCGCGGCGTATGGCACTCGCCACAATGACCAACGCCTTCAACAAGACGATGACCGCGGTTCCACGCTTCCGATTGCTTTGGGTCTTTGGCAATCACCGTGTTCGATAAGAATGCCAGTTTCCAAAGCGCGACACCGCGCCGAAGAGAAAAAGGGAAGGCAAGTTGATGCTCTGCGGCACGACCTTTGAGAGCCGGCAAGGTTTTGAGATAAGCAAAAATATCGGCCGCATCATCCGCGGTCATGCCGCGATAGGATGTATAGGGAAAAGCCGGATAATAAGGCCGTCCGTCAGGCGCGGTTCCCTCGCGCATCGCGCGAATAAACTGCGCTTCCGTCCAGCCTCCAAGACCATCGTCAGGATCAGGCGAGATGTTCGGCGGATAAAATGTGCCGAACGGTGTCACCAGTGGTTTGCCGCCTGACAGATGTGTGCGGCTTTCATCATCGGTTGCGGCATGGCATGACGCGCAGCCGCCCGCATGAAACAGCGTCTGCCCGTTTTCGAGATCGCGTGCGCGGGTCGGTTGATGTGCGTGGTCGCCGCGCAAGGCCGTATAGGCTTCAGGCGTGGTCAGCGCATAAAAAGCGGTGGCACCCAAAAGTACCACCGCGCACACCAGCGAGACAATGCGCGTCATGAAACGCTGCGCACTCAGTCTTTCAGCCGATAGGCTTCGTGGCATGCGCCACAATTTTTGAGCACACCAGGAACCGTCGCTTTAAAGCTCGCTTCGTCGGTAATCGCGGCGAGGGCAGCGGTTGCATCGGCTTTGAACTTGTCATTGGCCGCTTTGAAGCCGGCCATATCGGACCAGATCTTGGGCGATGCGGAGGTCTTTTCACCCTTATCCGAACCTTCCGGGAAGAGGGCGATGAAACTGTCCGCATTTTGTTGATAGGTCGTGAGTGCCTTTTTGACGGCATCGAGATTGAACGCCGTTTCACCCTTCATCATTCCGACAAGAGCCTTGGTTGCGCCCCCATTCGCCTTCATCAGCGCTTGGCGATCAGCAATCGGAGAGGCAGCGATCGCCAGTGACGCGACGGAGACGATAGCGAGTGTGGAAAGTGAAATGCGCAACATCGGGGTGGTCCTTATGGTTAGGGCGGTTTACCGCTTGGGAGTTCGAATAGCCACGAGATCGTGGCGTATTTTGATCTTCGGCTAATTTTGACGCGACAAGCGGCCCACGTTAGTAAGTATGCAGGTCGTCATATGCTCAATCTAAGCGAGTGTTATCTGATTCTTTTGTCTGACAGGGTATCCTTATAATGCCGGACTTGGCCCAATTGCTGCGCGATGGTTCGACCAATCTCTGGCTGTTTGTGCCGAGCGCCATTCTGCTAGGTGCCTTGCATGGCTTAGAGCCCGGGCACTCCAAGACCATGATGGCCGCCTTTATCATCGCGGTTCGCGGCACGGTTGGGCAAGCGGTCCTGCTGGGCCTTGCGGCAACGGTGTCCCATACCGCGATCGTGTGGGTGGTCGCGATGCTCGGCCTTCATTTCGGCTCGGCCTATGCGACGGAGGCGATTGAACCCTGGATGCAACTGGTCTCGGGCATTGTCATAATCGCCGTCGCCTTGTGGATGATGCGGCAGACCTTTGCTGAGCATACCCATCATCATGGTCACGCACACGACCACGACCACAACCACAACCATGATCACGCTCACGATCATCATCATGAGCATGGTCACGCACACCATCATCATCATGGGCACGACCATCATCATGAGCGCGCGCCAGAGGCCAAAGGCTTGCAGCTGGGCTCGCTTGATTACGAGGACGCGCATGCGCGCGCGCATCGTTTGGACATCGAGCGACGCTTCTCCGGTCGGAGTGCCACCACAGGTCAAATCATTTTATTTGGTCTGACCGGCGGGCTCATTCCATGCCCGGCCTCAGTGACCGTTTTGCTCGTTTGTTTGCAGCTCAAACAAGTGGCAACCGGCGCCCTGCTGGTGCTGTGCTTCAGCATCGGCCTTGCCATCACCATGGTGTCGGTGGGCACGATTGCGGCTTTAGGCATGGATCGCGCCACGCGCTCATGGGACGGCTTCGGCCGGATTGCCGCCAAAGCTCCCTATATTTCGAGCGGGCTGATCATTCTGGTGGGCCTTTATTCCCTCTGGCTCGGGTTGAGCGGTCTTCCTCACTAAATGCGGCGCCATCGTGGCTGATTCGATTTCTGACCTAACGGCAGATCGAACGCGCATATAATTGACCTTACGTCATTTTACCGAGATATTTTCAACCCCTAGTTGAATTTTTATAAAAAATTATTCTTAAATGGCAAAAAATTGGACATGAAATCGCCCCTGAAATTCAATTTTTCGATTGCCCAATTTCAAAAAATCAGCATCTTAGGTCCTAGTCATTACGTAAGGTCATGTAGGGTGGTAAGATGACAGACAGTGTTTCGAATAAGGCTATGAGCGCGTCCGCTCAGGATCGGGAGTCCGACGCATCGCCGTCCGCCGTGCTCACAACGCCGGTACGACTTTTTGGAACCATCAAATGGTTCGACGTCGCCAAGGGCTTTGGCTTTGTGATGCCCGATGGCGGTGGTCCTGATGTTCTTTTGCATGTGACATGTCTCCAGCGCGATGGGTTTCGCGTGGCCTATGAGGGTGCGCGACTCGATTTCGAAGCGGTGGCCGGTCGGCGCGGCTGGCAGGTCCTGCGTATCTTGGGAATGGATTTGTCGACCGCCATTCATCCCGCCCAGATGCCGCCCGCGCGTACCCATGTGTCGGTGACAGCCGAGGGCCCCTATCTTCGCGTGAAGGTGAAATGGTTTAATCGCTTGCGCGGGTTTGGCTTTGCCTCGGAAGGTGAGGGGAAGCCGGACATTTTCCTCCATATGGAGGTCTTGCGACGCTATGGCTTGGCCGATGTGCGTCCGGATCAGGAATTGCTGATCCGCTGCGGCCCGGGGCCCAAGGGCCTCATGGCGGCCGAAGTTCAGCCCGTGGATGGTCCCGCTTTCTCGCATTGACCAAATCCGGATCGACCTGCAAAAGACGGGGATGCAGAAACGCATCACCCGTCTTTTTTCGATCATTTTGCTGATCGCGTCGGCCCTTGTGGGTCAGGCGCTCTCTGTCGGTATTGGTCACGCCCATGCTGCGGACGCGCTTGAAAAAGTTCAAATCGATACGGCCAATGGTCCCGTCATTTTTGACGTCGAAATCATGCGCACGGAGACTGAGCGCGAGAGGGGATTGATGTTTCGCGCCTTCATGCCGGAGATGCGCGGCATGATGTTTGATTTTGCCACGCCACAAACCGTGCGGATGTGGATGAAAGACACGCCCTTGCCGCTTGATATGCTGTTTATTCGCGCCAATGGCACGATTGCGCGCATCACCAATGCCGAGCCTTTTTCAACCCGTGTTTTGCCATCGGGTGAACCGGTGTTGGCGGTGCTTGAAATCAATGGCGGCATGAGCACACGCTTGAACATTAAACCGGGTGATCTCGTAAAGCACAATCTGTTCGGGCCGGTGAAGTAATTGCGGCTGGATGGCAGGCCAAAGCACGCCATAATGATGCCTGCCAAACACGACTTGAGACGAACCGCAATCATTCTCAAGGAAGTCGTGGATGACCGGGACAAGCCCGGTCATGACGATAATGGAGACGTGGTTCGAGACGCATCACGTTCGCAATGCTCCTCACCATGAGGTTAAATGAATCCCTCATCCTGAGGAGCGCCGAAGGCGCGTCTCGAAGGACGTGCTTCCACACCCATCGCGTTCGCGTTTATCTTCACCACGATGATCAATATTATTTCTTTTTCGCAGCGGCTTTTTTCGCAGGCGCTTTCTTAGCTGTTGGCTTTTTCGCCGCTGCCTTCTTCGCTGGTGCTTTCGCTGCGGCTTTCTTGGCTGCGGGCTTTTCAGCCGCTTCTTTTTTTGGCGGAGCCTTTTTCGCAACCGCTTTTTTTGCAGGTGCCTTCTTCGTTGTCGCGCGGCCTTTCTTGACCGGTGCATTCGCTGCGCGTTGCGCGATCAAAGGCAGCGCTTCTTCAAGTGTCACGGCATCTGCCGCGGTGCCCTTGGGCAGCGTTGCATTCACACCGTTCCAGCTCACATAAGGACCATAGCGTCCGTCGCGCGCAACAATATCGCCGCCTTCCGGATGTTGACCCACCACACGACCGGGCGCGGCAGCGCGTCCAAAGCGCGAACCACCGCCGCCGCTTTCTTTCGTCACGATCAAATCAATCGCGCGATTGGCGCCAATGGTGAGCACATCATCGGCCGCAGTGAGACTCGCATACACTTTGCCATGCTGCACATAAGGTCCAAAGCGGCCAATGCTCACAAGAATGGGCTCACCGCTTGTTGGATGTTTTGCAACTTCGCGCGGCAAAGACAGAAGATTAAGCGCGATGTCGAGATCGACCGCGCTGCGTGAAAGCCCTTTCGGCAGGCCTTGTCGTTTTGGTTTTTCGCCTTCACCCAATTGCACATAAGGACCGAAGCGCCCATCGCGCAAAGTGACATCTTCACCCGTCACAGGGTCTTTGCCGAGATTTTGCGTTCCTTGCGAGGAGCCATCATTGCCCGCTTCGCCCTCGGCGCCATTGGCAGCATCAAGCTGGCGTGTGAACCGGCATTCCGGATAATTCGAGCACCCGATGAAAGCGCCAAATTTGCCGAGCTTCAAAGAGAGACGTCCATTGCCGCAAGTCGGGCATCCGCGCGGATCGGCACCATCGCCACGCGCGGGGAAAATATGCGCACCCATGGTTTCATTGAGCGCATCAATCACTTTCGTGCGCTCAAGATCCGTGGTCTCGCCAATCGCTGCCGAGAATTCTTTCCAGAACTGGCGCAACACCTCTTTCCAGCCGATTTCACTGTTTGAAATCCGGTCAAGATCTCCTTCAAGCGCCGCTGTGAAATCATATTCGACATATTTGGCAAAGAAGCTTTCGAGGAAGCCTGTTACCAACATGCCTTTGTCTTCGGCGTGAATACGCTTCTTGTCGATGCGGATATAATCGCGGTCTTTGAGCACCGCGAGTGTCGACGCATAAGTCGACGGACGACCAATGCCCAATTCTTCCATGCGCTTGACAAGCGAGGCCTCTGAGAACCGCGGCGGTGGTTCGGTGAAATGTTGTTCGGCGACAATCGCGCGTTTTTCAAGCGCATCACCCGCCTTCATCGCCGGCAATTTGCGGCTATCGTCATCATCGCCCTCATCGTCGCGCGATTCCTGATAGAGCTTCAAGAAGCCGTCAAACAGAACCACTTGTCCTGAAGCGCGCAAATCAAGCACGCGCCCTTTGGCTTCAGCGACAATATCAACCGAGGTGCGTTCAAGGGCTGCGCTTTCCATCTGGCAAGCGAGCGTGCGCGTCCAGATCAGATCATAGAGCTTGGCCTGATCTTCATCGAGCAATTTGCGCACCTGCTTGGGGTGCCGGAAAATATCGGTCGGGCGAATGGCTTCATGCGCTTCCTGCGCATTCTTTTGTTTGGACGAATAGCGACGCGGTGCCTGTGGCACATAATCATCGCCGAATTCCTTTCCGATCATCGAACGGATGGATGAAATCGCCTCGGGCGCCAGATCAATACCATCGGTTCGCATATAGGTAATCAAACCGACCGTCTCGCCGCCAATATCAACACCTTCATAAAGGCGTTGGGCAAGTTGCATCGTACGTGCAGGCGCAAAGCCGAGCTTGCGGCTGGCTTCCTGTTGTAAAGTCGATGTGGTGAAAGGCGGGTAGGGGTGGCGCTTGGCGGGTTTGGATTCAACCGTCTTCACCGCAAAGCGCGCGACTTCGAGCGCAGCCTTGAAGGCTTCCGCTTCAGCACCGGAACCGATATCCAGCTTGGCGATTTTTTTGCCATCGGCACCGATCAGGCGCGCTTCGAATTCTTGGCCTTTGGGCGTCGTCAGCTTTGCTGCAAGCGACCAATATTCTTGGCTGATGAACATATCGATTTCACGCTCACGCTCGCATACGAGACGCAAGGCCACCGATTGCACGCGGCCGGCTGATCGCGCGCCCGGCAGTTTACGCCACAGCACGGGCGAAAGACGAAAGCCGACGAGATAATCAAGCGCGCGCCGCGCCAGATAAGCGTCAACCAAGGCTTGATCGACATCGCGCGGATGCGCCATCGCATCAAGCACGGCATCTTTAGTGATGGCATTAAACGTCACGCGTTCAACCGGCACGCCTTTGAGCGCACGACGATTGTTGAGCGCTTCAACAATATGCCAGGAAATCGCTTCCCCTTCGCGATCAGGGTCGGTGGCGAGGATCAATCCGTCAGAGCCTTTGACCAGATTCACAATGTCGGAGACGCGTTTGGATGCTTTGCTATCGACTTCCCACATCATGGCAAAATCGGCATCCGGATCAACCGAACCGTCTTTTGGCGGCAAATCACGGATATGGCCGAATGAGGCGATCACCTCATAGCCTTTGCCGAGATATTTGTTGATCGTCTTGGCCTTAGCGGGCGATTCGACGACGACAACTTTCATGACATTCTTTCCGGCTCAGGCATAAAATGAGCGGCCTCGGGGCCGCGGGGGAGGGCTTCACATGGCGAAACTGACCGTAATGGTCAAGGGCTGAGGCGAAATTAGTCGGCCCATGACGTCATCCACAACGGGCTTGCCCGCACCCGCACCGGTCCGGCCGCGCGCGCCTTGCGGTGGGCGCATTCCCTCTTTATAGGCCTGTGAATATGTCAGGTCTCGGGTCTCAATCGCGTCTCTTTCCGCATCGCCATCTCCTCGGCATCGAGGGGCTGTCCCCGGACGATATTTTGCAATTGCTGGATATGGCGGAGGAGGCGGTTGAGGTTTCCCGCCAAGTCGAGAAGAAAAAAACCACACTCCGCGGCCGCACGCAGATCAATCTGTTTTTTGAAGCCTCAACGCGGACTCAAGCCAGTTTTGAACTCGCGGGCAAAAGGCTCGGCGCTGACGTCATGAATATGTCGGTGGCCTCCTCCTCGATCAAAAAAGGCGAAACTCTGATCGATACCGCGATTACATTAAACGCCATGCGGCCGGATTTGATCGTTGTGCGCCATCATGCAGCCGGTGCGGTCGGCCTCTTGGCGCGAAAAGTGGATTGTTCCGTCATCAATGCGGGCGATGGCGCGCATGAACATCCGACCCAAGCGCTGCTTGATGCGCTCACCATTCGCCGTGCCAAAGGCCGCATCCGCGGTCTCGTTGTTGCGATATGCGGCGATATTCTTCATTCCCGCGTCGCGCGCTCCAATCTCATTTTGCTGAATGCGCTCGGTGCAGAAGTGCGCGTGATTGGTCCGTCAACCCTCTTGCCGCAGGGCATCGAGAATATGGGCGCAACCGTCTTCACCCGCATGAGTGAAGGCCTCAAAGACGCTGACATTGTGATGATGCTGCGCTTGCAGCGTGAGCGGATGAACGGGTCCTTCGTGCCCTCCGTCAAAGAATATTTCCATTATTTCGGTCTTGATCGCGAAAAACTGGCGGTTGCAAAACCCGATGCGCTGGTCATGCATCCGGGTCCGATGAATCGCGGTGTTGAAATCGCGTCCGACATTGCCGATGGCGCGCAATCCTTGATCCGCGATCAAGTGGAAATGGGCGTGGCCGTGCGCATGGCAGTTCTTGAGGCGCTCTCGCGTCATCTGCCCAATGCGGAGGGGCAGGCATGAGTGATCATCGTCCCACCCTCATCATCAACGCGCATCTTGTCGATCCTGAAACGGGCCGGGAGGAGAAGGGCGCGCTTGCGGTTGAGAACGGACTCATTCGCGCATTTGGTCACACGGTTGATGCATCGTCCTCGCCCGAAGGCGCTTTGGTGATCGATGCGCGCGGGCGTCATCTTGCTCCCGGTCTGGTTGATCTGAGAGCCTTTGTCGGCGAGCCCGGTGCCGAGCATCGCGAGTCACTTGCTTCCGCCAGTCGAGCAGCGGCAGCCGGTGGTGTGACAACGGTTGTCTGTATGCCCGACACCAATCCGCCGATCGATGATCCCGCTGTGGTTGATTACATCATTCGTCGCGCGCGCGACACCGCGGGTGTTCGTATGATCCCATCAGCCGCGCTCACCAAAGGGTTGCACGGCAAGGAGATGACGGAGATTGGTCTTTTGGGTGCGGCCGGAGCGGTGTTCTTCACCGATGGCGCGCGCTCGGTTGCCAACACGCAAGTCATGCGCCGCGCTCTCACTTACGCGCGTGATTTCAACGCCCTCATCATGCATCATGTGGAAGAGCCATCGCTCGCCCAAGACGGTGTGATGAATGAAAGTGAATTGTCGAGCCGCCTCGGTTTGCCGGGCGTGCCACGCGAGGCTGAAACCATTATGTTGGAGCGTGATCTCGCGCTCGTGCGTCTCACGGGTGGCCGCTATCATGCGGCGATGATTTCCTGCGCTCAATCGCTCAGCATTATTGAACGCGCGAAAGCCGAAGGACTTCCGGTAACGTGTGGCGTGTCGATCAATCATCTCTCACTTAACGAGAATGATATCGGTTCCTATCGGACCTTTCTGAAACTTTCTCCGCCCTTGCGTGGCGAAGATGACCGCAAGGCCATGATTGCCGGTGTCGCAAAAGGGTCGATTGATGTCATCGTATCGGATCACAATCCGCAAGACGTCGAAACTAAGCGCCAACCTTTCATCGAATGTGCGGATGGCGCGATTGGGCTTGAGACCATGCTCGCCGTGGCGTTGCGCCTTGTTCACAACGGCGATTTGACCATGCCGCAGCTCTTTCGGGCGCTCGCAACAAAACCCGCGGACATATTGGGTCTGCCGCAAGGCCGCTTGCGTAAAGGCGCGCCCGCGGATCTGATCCTGTTTGATCCGGATGAGCCTTTCGTGCTTGATCCTGAGACGCTTCACTCACGCTGCAAGAACACGCCCTTTGACGGCGCGCGCTTGCAAGGCCGCGTCCATATGACGATGGTGGGTGGGCGTATCGTTCAGGAATCCTGATCGCTTCAACGGAGATATGCGGATGTCGGAAGAGGCGCTCGCCTTTGGGGCTGTATTGATTGGCTATCTTTTTGGCTCGATCCCCTTTGGCGTTATCTTAACGCGGGCCTTTGGTGCGGGCGATTTGCGCTCGATTGGCTCCGGCAATATCGGTGCAACCAATGTGTTGCGCACGGGCCGCAAAGGGCTTGCTGCGGCAACCTTGATCGGTGACATGCTCAAGGGCACAGCGGCGGTGCTGGTTGCGTTCTATGCCTTGGGTGAGGACGCGGCGGTGCCGGCGGCGATTGCCGCTTTTCTGGGGCATCTTTATCCGGTCTGGCTAAAATTTAAGGGCGGTAAGGGCGTTGCGACCTATCTCGGCGTGGCGCTTGCGCTTGCGCCCCTCGCAGCCCTTGCCTTTGCGGCAAGCTGGTTGATTACGGCACGGCTTTCGCGGTATTCTTCCCTCTCAGCGCTCATTGCGAGCCTTGCGACCCCAGTCGTCGCTGCGTATTTTGGCGACACACGTATCGGTGGTGTTCTCCTCATTTTGACACTGGTGCTGTGGGTGACGCATCGCGCGAATATCGCGCGTCTTCTCGCCGGTACCGAAGGACGGATCGGAGCCAAGAATGGCGCGTCATCCGAAGACGGAAACGCAAACGGGGCAGGCGCTGACGGATCGTCAGCGGCTTGATTGGTTGAGATTAGCGCGGACCGAAAGCATTGGTCCGCGCACGTTTCGCTCTCTTCTCAATCGCTATGGGGGGGCGGCTGCCGCGCTCGAGGCTTTGCCCGATTTGCTGCGCAGTCAGGGGCGCACATCAACGGTTACGAGCCTCGCCGCGGTTGAGGATGAGGTGGCACAAGCGGAAAAGCTCGGCGTGCGGTTGATCGCCATGGGCGAGCCGGATTATCCGCCGCTCTTGCGTCTGATTGATTCAGCCCCGCCGGTAATCGGCATAAGGGGGCGGGTGAGCGTCGCCTCTAAACCCTCGGTGGCGATCGTTGGATCGCGCAACGCGTCTGCGGCGGGTCTTAAAATTGCGGAACTGATTGCGGTGGGTCTTGGGCGGCAGGCTTTTGTCGTTGTATCGGGTCTCGCGCGCGGCATTGATGCCGCCGTTCATCGGGCCACTCTGGGCTTTGGCACCGTGGCGGTGCTCGCGGGTGGTCATGATCGGCCTTATCCGTCCGAACACCGCGATCTTCTCGATGCGATTTTGGAAACCGGTGCGGCGATCAGCGAAATGCCGATGGGCTGGGAACCGCGCGGGCGCGATTTTCCCCGACGCAACCGGATCATTTCAGGCTTGAGTTATGGCGTGGTTGTGGTGGAGGCGGCGATGCGGTCGGGCTCTTTGATCACCGCGCGCTTCGCCGGTGAACAGGGACGCGATATTTTTGCCGTGCCCGGCTCACCCCTTGATCCACGCTCGGAGGGCACCAATGCGCTTATTCGCGACGGTGCTACGCTTGTGACCTCGGCCGATCAAATTGCGGAGGCCTTGGCGCCGGCACTCGGCCGACTTCCCTTTACGGGCGGCGCGGATGAATCGGCGGCCGATAATGTTTTGGGACCGTATTGGGACGAGCTCGACCCGGATCTCAACGCGCTGGAGAGGACATCCAGCTTTGCTGAGGACGCACCAGACGGCAATGGGGAGGAGCTATTGCCGCGGGATCAACTGGTTGCACTGATCGGGACCACGCCGATGCCGATCGATGATCTCGTCAGGCTTTCGGGTCGTCCGGTCGCATCCGTTCGTACACTTCTCGTCGAGCTCGAACTCGAGGGACGCATTGCACGGCAGGATGGGGGCCTTATCGCCTCCATCCCGCCGCATTAGGGGTCAGACGATATCGCCGCGGGCTTTCGCAACTTGCCCATTGGCCTCGATCCGGGCCATTTCGAGGAAATAGGCAAGCAGATCATAATTGGCCTTGCGGGCAATGGCGCTCAATTCGAACGTCATTTTCGCAAGGTAAACTGCGATCTCATCATTGCCGGCGGGCAAATTATTTTGAGCCGGCTTGGCATGACGCGGGAAGACGCTTACGGTGCGGGAGTCTAGGCTTTGAGCTGCATTGGCGGCCATGTCGAAGTCCTTTCAGGATCGGCGGGCCGTCAGGCCCGGTGCGGTAGATGAAGCGAACGCTCACAATCCGTAATTACAACTTACAACTGCAAATTACACCGCTTAACTCTTACGGTTGTGTTACGCCAATTCAGAAAATTGTTCAAGTCGACGTACGCAACGTCATTTCGTCGACTTGAC
This sequence comes from Hyphomicrobiales bacterium, assembly GCA_947455645.1. Classification (GTDB taxonomy): domain Bacteria; phylum Pseudomonadota; class Alphaproteobacteria; order Rhizobiales; family Beijerinckiaceae; genus CAIUPE01. Next base: position 44,739 of record CANGPA010000010.1, read on the forward strand.
GCAGAGGAAGAGACACCAATTTTTTTGCCAAGGGAGGAAATATGCAGTGTTTTACATGTTAAACGCGTGCAAATTTTTTCCGACTTGGTGATTAATACGTAAAAAATTCTAATTTTATTGAATTCGTTTTGCGTTTTGCAACCACGATCCGCAATCCAATATCACTCTGGTTGTAGCGGTCTTCAACAAAAAAATTCGAATCAAAGTGGTTGGATCGCGCGCGCCGCTTGTCCCGTACGGTCAATAAACGCTTGCAAGAGATAAGCGGCGGCCATTTTATCGACGAGTTCCGCGCGTCGGGCGCGTGAAGCGTCGGCCTCAAGCAGTGTGCGGGTGACGGCGGCGGTCGAAAGCCGCTCGTCTTGGAACAGAATCGGCAGGTCGGTCAGTTTTGCGAGATTGCGGGCAAAGGCTTCGGTCGCCTGAACGCGCGGCCCGCTTGTGCCGTCCATATTAAGGGGCAGGCCCAGAATCAGCGCGCCAATATCCTGCTTCTGGCACAAAGCGAGAAGGGCGGCGGCATCGGGACCAAATTTGACGCGACGAAGAGTCTCGAGTGGGCTCGCGATCCGGCGTTCCACATCGGATATGGCGATCCCGATCGTTTTTGTACCCAGATCAAGCCCCATCAGGCGCTTGAAGCGCGGGAGCGCGGATAGAAGGGCGGTCTCAGCGTCAGGATCACGGATCATGAGGGCGACCTATCATGATTTGACCCGGCGAGCCATGTTTCTTGCCCGTTCGTGTGGGGGCCGTCTGCGCGCGGTCTTGCCATTGCGGCGCAGAGGGAGCGGGTGCTATAGGCCCGACATCGATTTTTCACTGAAACCGGGCCTAGCGGACGACTTGGCGCTTTGAGCAAAGCCAGACCGTTCGGGATCCCTACAAGCAGACGGAGCGTCTATGTCTGTTGATACCGCGACCGTGCGGCGGATTGCGCGTTTGGCGCGCATCGCTGTCACCGACGAAGAAGTCCCTCATCTTCAGGGGGAACTTAATGCCATGCTGTCATTCGTCGAGCAGTTAAACAGCGTCAATGTCGAGGGCGTTGAGCCCATGACATCGGTGACACCGATGGCGATGAAGAAGCGCGTGGATCAAGTGACTGATGGCGACATCGCCGATGTGATCACGGGTAACGCGCCGCAGACCGAGGATCATTATTTCCTCGTCCCCAAAGTTGTCGAATAAAGCAAAGCTCCTTCATGACCGATCTTACGCATCTTACTCTTGCTGACGCGCGCGATGCGCTCAAAGCGAAGAAAATTTCAGCGGTTGAGCTCATCGACGCGCATCTTGTCGCGATGGAAAAGGCAAAAGCCTTGAACGCCTATGTGCTCGATACGCCTGACCAAGCGCGTGCGATGGCGAAAGCGTCCGATGAGCGTTTAGCAAAAGGCGAGGCTGGCGCGCTTGAAGGCATTCCGCTCGGCATCAAGGATCTCTATGCAACCAAGGGCGTGCGCACGACCGCGTGCTCGAAAATCCTTGGCAATTTTGTCCCGCAATATGAATCAACCGTCACGAGCCAACTCTGGCGCGATGGCGCAGTGATGCTCGGCAAACTCAATAATGACGAATTTGCGATGGGCTCGTCGAATGA
>CANGPA010000011.1 GCA_947455645.1 Hyphomicrobiales bacterium
AACGACTCTCTGTCGGGGGATGGTTCCAATAATTATTTCTATGGAAATGCTGGCGACGACACGTTGGCGGGGTTCGGTGGTAACGATACATTAGATGGTGGATCAGGTGACGATGTTTTTATAGGTGGCTATGGCAACGATAGTCTGGTTGGGGGAAGTGGCAATGATCTTGCTGACTTTTCTTTAGTATCGTCGTCATTGATTTCGTGGGACCGGGGATTTAATGGCACCTGGGTCTTTTCCTATAATCCTTATGGTTTTGATGTGTTAAGGGGAATTGAGAAAGTTCGTTTCTCCGACAAGACGATTACTCTTGAAGCGCTCAAATCGAAGTCCGATTTTTCGGGCGATGGTGTTTCAGATGTTTTGTTCCGTGATACCTCAGGCAAGCTTTGGTCTTGGTCGGTTTCGAGTGACAGCACCGGCCGCGCCGTAGCTTCCGCTGGCGTTGCCATCGGTGCTGTATCGTCCGATTGGAAAGTCCAAGGCCTTGGTGATTTCAATGGTGACGGCAAGCAGGATGTGCTTTGGCGTAACGACAGCGGTATTGTGTGCCAATGGCAGTTGGACGGCGCATCCATCAATAGTGCTGGTGGTGTGGGCACGGCGGGACTTGATTGGTCAATCGTTGGTATTGGCGATTTTGATGGCGACGGGAAAGATGACATTCTTTGGCGCAATACAAACGGCAATATATCCGAGTGGCTTCAGGACGGCATGGCGATCAAGGGCGGCGGCGGTATAGGAACCGTTGGTTCTGATTGGACGATTAAAGGGACCGGCGATTTCGATGGCGACGGTAAGGACGATATTTTGTGGCAAAATGCCAACGGTGTCGTGTGTGAATGGCTGATGGATGGTATGAGAATTAAAGCAGCAGGCGCTGTGGGGGCTATGACATCAGACTGGTCGATTCAAGGGATCGCAGATTTTAATGGCGATGGCAAAGACGACATTCTTTGGCGCGACAAGAGTGGTAACGTATTGGTGTGGCAACTCGACGGTCTGACGAAGTTTGCTGCAACTTATGGTCAGATCGGCAGTGAGTGGTCGATCCAGGGCACGGGTGATTATAACGGCGATGGCCGGGCCGATATCTTATGGCGCAATTCATCTGGAACGCTGATGACGTGGACCACGTCCTCGAGTGGCATTGGCATTGCGACTTCTGGTAACCTCGGTATGGTTGATCCAAATAGTTCAACGGTTATCAAGCAACTTCAAGTTACGGACAAAACCACAACTTTGCCTAAGCGCACGGTAAAGGCTGACATTAATGGCGATGGCGTGTCTGATGTCATGTTCCGTAATACGTCAGGTCAGCTCTCTTATTGGAGTGTCGTGCCTGACGGGGCGGGGCGACCTCTTACGGGTACGTCGAGTGGCGGCATCGGGGCTGTATCGTCTGATTGGAAAGTCCAAGGCCTTGGTGATTTCAATGGTGACGGCAAGCAGGATGTGCTTTGGCGTCACGACAGCGGCGTTGTGTGCCAATGGCAGTTGGACGGCGCATCCATCATTAGTGCTGGTGGTGTGGGCATGGCGGGGCTTGATTGGTCCATCGTTGGTATTGGCGATTTTGATGGCGACGGAAAAGACGACATTCTTTGGCGCAATACAAACGGCAATATATCCGAGTGGCTTCAGGACGGCATGGCGATCAAGGGCGGCGGCGGTATAGGAGCCGTTGGTTCTGATTGGACGATTAAAGGAACCGGCGATTTCGATGGCGACGGTAAGGACGATATTTTATGGCAAAATGCCAACGGTGTTGTGTGTGAATGGCTGATGGACGGCACGACGATTAAAGCAGCAGGCGCTGTGGGGGCTGTGACATCAGACTGGTCGATTCAAGGGATCGCAGATTTTGATGGCGATGGCAAAGATGACATTCTCTGGCGCAACACGAATGGAATTGTGTGCGAATGGCAACTCGATGGTATGACAATCAAAGCTGCCGGAGGGCATGGTCAGATTGGTAATGATTGGTCGATCCAAAGCACGGGTGATTACAATGGTGATGGCCTTGCCGATATCTTATGGCGCAATACATCCGGAACGCTCATGACCTGGACGACCGCTTCAACTGGGTTTGGCGTTGCAACCTCCAGTAACCTCGGCGCGGCGGATCCGAATATTTGGACAGTCACGGGAAACAAACTGTTTTGATCACCTAACTCGAAACTCGTTGAGTTAGCTTTATATTCATTTTCTTATTAATTTATATTCGTGCTTTGCATTTTGTATGAATCTGTTTGGCTTGTTTCAAGTTGTAGCAACAAAGAAGCTAGAGGATTCGCCAGCGTTTTCCATAATGTAACGTAGAAGCGGTTGGGGTAAATCAGCGATGGTGACGAACCGATTTCCCAATGCACCGACGCTCACTACGGAACGTCTCGTGTTGCGGGCGCAACATTTTTCGGATTTTGAACATTGGGCCAAGTATTTTTCTTCTGATCGTTCGCGCTTTGAAGGCGGCCCACTTGATCGGCGTGCCGCGTGGCGTGTTTGGGCATCCGGGGTCGCTCTTTGGTCCCTCAAAGGTTTTGGGCCCTTCGGTGTTGATGACCGGCAATCGGGCGTTTATCGCGGCGAAGTTGGTATCTATCAGCCGGAAGGTTATCCTGAACCTGAACTTGGTTGGTTTGTTGTGCCAGAGGTTGAAGGTAAAGGCATGGCTTTTGAAGCGGCAAAAGCTGTGATGCTTTGGGCAAAGTCGGAACTCGGTTTTACGAGGCTCGTGAATTATATTGATCCGGGCAACGAACGGTCGATTGCCCTTGGGTTGCGTCTTGGCGGCCGACGTGTAGATATTCGAGGGCAAGATCCAACGGATGTTGTGATTGAATTTGATCTTTTGAAAATCTGAAGTTTTATATTGTGGGCTGTTCAGTTCTATGACAACCGATGACGCAATTCATCACATCGCGGATCTTCAGCATCGCATTACCGAGCAAGAGAAGACGATTACCGATTTGAGCGAAATGGTCGTGGAGCAGTGGAAGAAGATCGACGTCTTGGAGCGTCGATTGGGCGCCCTGCGTGAGGAGTTTGAGTCCTCTAAAGATACACGCAACTCCGCACCCGAACCCCCGCCGCCTCACTATTGAGCGCTATGCGCGCTTATTGGGATAACTTTGTTCGGTATTGGTTCTTACCCGTAAAATCAGGTAAAGGACTACGTTCAAACGCGCTGATCATAGCGCGATGGGTGCCGGGCGGAGAGACTGATGACGCTTTTGATTGCTGGGTTAATCGTATTGCTTTTGGGTCATTCGGTCCAAATGGCGCCGTCGCTGCATGCTCGATTGCAAGGTTCTCTTGGCCGCAATGTCTATCGCGGCATTTATAGTATAGTTGCGGTTGCGGGTGTCGCACTCGTGATCGAAGGCTTTGGTCGCTATCGTGCGGATGGCATGATTGCGATCTGGGACCCGCCGACCGGCATGAAACATCTCAATCTGCTGTTGATGCTTTTTGCGTTTATTGCGCTTTTTGCGAGCCAATTGCCGCGCGGTTTCATTAAGGCCCGTCTCAAACATCCGATGCTTGTTGGGATTAAGGCTTGGGCCTTTGGCCATCTCCTCGCCAATGGCGATCTTGGCAGCATGATCCTGTTTGGGTCGATCCTGGCTTGGGCCGTCGTGAACCGGATTTCGTTCCGCTGGCGTCCGGCGCAGGCCGAACCACCCGCACCGCGTGTCTTGGGTGACATTCTGGCGGTCGGGGTTGGCGTCATAGCCTATGTTGCGATGCTCTATCTCCACCCTGTGCTGATCGGGGTATCGGTCTTTGGCTGAGCCGAAGATGCCGATTTTTTGCTTACAAAGTCCGGCCGTCTTCCTTATAGAAGGGCAGATATATTCCTGTTTTAAAGAATGACTGAGTGCCATGAGCGATATTTTCCGTGAGATTGATGAGGATTTGCGCCGCGATCAGGCGGCCGATCTTTGGAAGAAATATGGATCATGGTTTTTGGCTTTTGCCCTCGTTTTGGTGGGCGCAACGGCCGCGTATCGGGCCTATGTCCATTTTGAGACGCAAAAGTCCGAGGCATTGGGGGCGCGCTATCAGGCCGCACTCGAATTGTCCCGAACAGGCAAGTCTGCCGAAGCCGCCAAGGAATTCTCGGCCATCGCGAATGAGGGCGGGGCGGGTTATGGCGTATTGGCGCGGTTTCGCGCAGCAGCTGAACTCCAAGCAACAGACAAGGCGGCTTCAGCCGGTCAGTTTGACGCTCTGGCTAATGATGCGTCCGTTGGCCCGGTTCTGCAGGGCCTAGCACGTCTTCGGGCGGCGACTATTTTATCGGATACGCTTTCGGCGGCGGAGCTTGCGCAACGGCTTGAGCCCTTGCTGGCACAAGGTTCGAGTTGGGCACCGAGTGCGCGCGAATTGCTTGGGCTTTCCGCGTTAAAGGCGGGGGATCTTGCAGGCGCTGGGAAGTTTTTTGATGCCATCACGACGGATCCAGCAGCGCCGCCAGCCTTGCGGCAGCGTACGGAACTCTACCTCGCTCTTGTAAAGTCAGGTACCGCGTCAGCGGTCCCTCAGGCGCAATAACGCGTCGAATTATCGGAAGGTTTTAAGGCATGTCGTTTACGGTCGTGCTGGTCGGCCGACCGAATGTCGGCAAGTCCACTTTATTCAATCGCTTGGTTGGCAAGAAGCTCGCGCTGGTTGATGACCAACCTGGCGTAACCCGCGATCGACGTGCTGGCGAAGCCCATTTGGGTGATTTTGATTTCACAGTTATCGATACTGCGGGACTAGAAGAAAGCGCTGAGACGTCACTCACCGGTCGCATGCGTGCACAGACCGAAACGGCCATTCTTGACGCCGACGTCATCTTTTTTTTGATCGACGTCCGCGCCGGTGTCACGCCGTCTGATCGTCATTTTGCTACGCTTGTTCGCCGTGCCGGAAAGCCCGTTATCCTTCTTGCCAATAAGGCCGAAGGAAAGATTGGCATGATGGAAAGTTATGAAGCGTTCAGCCTTGGTCTTGGTGATCCCATTCCCTTTTCCGGTGAACATGGCGAGGGATTGGCTGATCTTTATGAGGCATTGCGGAATGTCTTTCCGCGCGTTGAATCAGAGGATGACGAAAGCGAACTTGATGATGCTGACGGAGACTCGGATTCCGATGACCCGAACAAGCCGTTACGCATCGCAATTGTAGGCCGTCCGAATGCTGGCAAATCAACGCTGATCAATCGTTTGATTGGAGAAGAGCGTTTGTTGACGGGCCCCGAAGCGGGCATCACGAGGGACTCCATCAGTGTTGAATGGAATTTCAAAGGGTGTCCCATCAAGCTCTACGATACGGCAGGCATGCGCAAGCGTGCCAAGATTGAAGAGAAGCTCGAAAAGCTCGCGGTCTCTGATGGGTTGCGCGCCGTCAAATTCGCAGAAGTGGTTGTGCTATTGCTTGATGCAACCATTCCTTTTGAAAAGCAGGATTTGGCCATTCTCTCCGTTATTGAACGCGAAGGCCGCGCCTTGGTCGTTGGTGTCAATAAATGGGATTTGGTTGCTAATGAAGCAGGGCGTTTTCAGCGCATGGTCGAAGATGCGGAACGTCTCATATCAAATGTTAAAGGCGCCAAAATTGTACCCCTTTCAGGTCTAAACGGATCCGGAACGGAACAGCTCATCGAGGCCTGCATCAAGTCAGCGGAGATTTGGTCAAAGCGGGTCTCGACGGGACAAATTAATCGGTGGCTCGAAGGTGTTTTAGAAAAACATCCGCCGCCAGCAATTTCTGGCCGCCGCATCAAATTGCGCTATGCCACGCAGGTCAAATCGCGGCCGCCGCATTTTGCGATTTTCGGAACGCAGCTTGATGGCTTGCCCGATAGTTACACGCGCTATCTCATCAACTCGTTGCGGGAGACATTTGATCTTCCTGGAACGCCCATTCGACTGTCATTGCGGACGTCCAAAAATCCCTATGCAAAGGATTGAGCGTCTATTTCGACTCGACCGGCTTTCCAAAATCGCAAATGCGCGGTGTTGGTCCTGTAAAATCGAAAAGCTTACCGCTGTCTTGCCAATCTGCTGCGGCCATAGCGACGAGATGCTGCGTGAGTTCCGTCGGTTCACGCAAACTCATCGGGTCTTCGCCGGGTACGGCAGTTGCGCGCATATCTGTTCGTAACGGACCCGGATCAACCATCATGACTTTGATGTGGGTTGAAGCGACTTCTTGGGCGTAAGTGTGGCCCAGCGCTTCGACCGCTGCTTTTGAAACGCTATATGGTCCCCAATAAGGCCGATGTTTCCAAGCTGCGGCGGAGCTCATCAAAATCACGCGGCCCGAGTCAGAGCGTTGAAGCAATGGATCAAGAATTCGGATTAATCGGAAATTTGCGGTCACGTTGACGAGCATCACATCATCCCACTCCTTAGCCACAATATGGCCAAGCGGGGAAATCGGGCCAAGCAAAGCCCCATTGCCATAGAAAATATCAAGTTTGCCCCAGCGCTCGAGTAAGGCTGGACCTAAACGATCAATGCCGTCCATATCTTTGAGATCAGCAGGAACGAGCGTTGCCTGTCCACCCACTGCGCGAATGGAATCGTCAAGTTCTTCCAATGCACCTTGCGTGCGCGCCATTGCAATCACATGCGCACCTTCTTTTGCAAAAGCGAGTGCGGCGGCACGACCAATGCCGCGCGAAGCGCCTGTGATGAGCGCAATGCGTCCTTCAAGTTTTTTTGTCATAGGTTAACCAGCTTCAGCAAGGAGAGAGAGTTGTTTGGGTGAATCGCCCGATTGATCCGTCAATCCGGTTGGATAATCACCTGTGAAACAGTGATCGGTAAATTGGGGACGCTCAGCACTGCGTCCGGTCTCACCCATCGCGCGATAAATGCCATCAACCGATAGAAAGGCTAATGAGTCACACCCGATAAAAGAGCGCATCTCATCCAGCGAACGCGTTGCAGCAAGAAGATTGTTTCGCTCAGGCGTATCAATGCCGTAAAAATCAGGAAATTTAATCGGTGGTGAGGATATGCGGAAATGCACCTCTTTCGCGCCCGCGTCGCGCATCATCTGAACGATTTTTACAGAGGTTGTTCCCCGTACAATCGAGTCATCAATCAATATAATACGCTTACCTTCAACCACTGCGCGATTGGCGGAATGTTTCATGCGTACGCCAATTTCACGACTCGATTGTGTTGGTTGAATAAAAGTGCGGCCGACATAATGATTACGAATAATACCAAGCTCGTAGGGAATTTTTGATGCCTGTGCATACCCTAAGGCAGCGGGTACACCTGAATCTGGAACAGGGATCACAACATCGGCCGCAACAGAGCTTTCTTTTGCGAGTTCTGCGCCCATTGATTTGCGGACTTGATAGACGGATTTTCCATGCACAACTGAATCAGGTCGCGCAAAATAAATATATTCAAAGATGCACGGTCGCGCCGGAATCGTACCGAAAGGTTTGATTGATTCGACACCGGCTTCGCTGATGATAACCACTTCGCCATTTTCGATATCGCGAACGAAACGGGCTCCGATAATATCAAGCGCACAAGTCTCGGAGGCAAGGATATATGCGCCATCCAATTCGCCAAGAACTAAGGGGCGAATACCAAGAGGATCGCGAGCGCCGACCAATTTCTTGTTGGTCAGACCCACAAAGGAATAGGCGCCTTCCAATTGTGTGATTGCTTCAATGAAGCGATCGACGAATTTTATTTTTTTCGATTGTGCAACGAGATGGAGAACAACCTCCGTATCGCTGGTTGATTGATAAATGGCACCGCTGCGGATGAGCTGCCGGCGCAGCGTAATCCCATTGGTTATGTTGCCATTATGCGCCACTGCAAAACCGCCTCCATCGAGTTCGGCGAAGAGCGGTTGAACATTGCGCAAAATTGTTTCGCCGGTCGTCGAGTAGCGCGTATGTCCAATCGCGGCGATCCCCTTGAGGCGATCGATTACAGCGCGTTCGGAGAAGTTATCCCCGACCAGACCCATACGGCGTTCAGAATGGAAGCGGCGGCCGTCAAAACTGACAATGCCCGCGGCCTCTTGGCCGCGATGCTGGAGCGCATGAAGGCCGAGCGCGGTAATGGCTGCCGATTCCGGATGTCCATATATGCCAAAGACCCCGCACTCTTCCTTGAGGCGATCGGCATCGAGATCAAAAAACCCTTCGGTCATGGCATACCCCGGCGCTTGCGGCGGAGATATGCGCCCTTGCAGCGGTGATTGCAACGCCTGTGACACGCCTTCAACAGGTTGCCGCGTTGTGGGCGGGGAATGGCTCGTCAATTTATGAAGGAAACGACCAGTTCAGGGCGTTTTGGGTTGCCCGCTATCCGTACCTGTTGATCCGTCCGCGGGAGCGGCGCCGTTTAAGGCCTTGGCCTTCAGCTTATCGAGGAAGGCCGTGTCCGTCGGAAGAAGGGCGATGAGCTGATCGCCTGATTCTTTGAGGAGGGGGCGCAGTTTCGCGTCCCGGATCCAGTCCGGATATTGTTTTTCGCCCACAAGCTTATCGAAAAACAGGAAGGCAACAGCGGCGATCAGAAAACCGCGTGCGGCGCCAAAGAGAAATCCGAGCGTTCGGTCGAGTGCGCCGATGCTCGAATCGAGGATGATATCGGACAGTTTCACGGTGATCATCGTGACGATGACCAGCGTCACGAGAAACACAATTGCAATCGCAATGGCGAGCGCAACCTGCCGATTGGCAACATGTGGCTCAACAAAGGCGAGCACACGTGGATGAAGAATATAGGCCGCGATTGCGGCGATAACCCAGGAACCAATGGCAAGCACTTCGCGCGTAAATCCACGAACGGAGGCGAGAAGGGCAGAAAGAAGTACGATTCCGATCACAAGAAGATCGAGAAGGCTGATCGGTAATTGGCTCATGTAACAAATTCCATGGGGCGGAAGGGGAGAGGCGCACGCAAGGTGGCCTGCTTATAATCGGCGAAAGGCGTCGCGTCACGCCTCTTTCGTTATGATCCGGATGGGCGTTTCCGCCCCGCTATGATCGACGCGACAAGATCGGCCGCATCGGAGATTGGTTTGACGCTCAAGGGCGTTTGGCCGGTTGCCTCCGCCCCAGCCTTTGGAATAACGGCCGAGTTAAAGCCAAGCTTTGCGGCTTCCTTGAGGCGAGCTGCGACTTGGCCCACGGGTCTAAGCGCACCTGTCAGCCCAATTTCACCCATATAGACGCGTGTCGCGGGGAGGGGTGTTGCGCTGAGCGATGAAATCAGTGCCGCCGCCGCCGCTGCATCCGCTGCGGGTTCGTCAATTTTGAGGCCGCCCGCGACGTTGAGATAGACGTCATAGCCACCGAGCTTAAGACCCCCATGGGCTTCGAGTACGGCCATCACCATTGAGAGACGATTTTGATCCCAGCCCACAACCGCACGACGCGGCGTGCCAAGGGATGAGGGGGCCACGAGCGCTTGAAACTCAACGAGGACGGGCCGCGTGCCCTCCATTCCGGCGAATACGGCAGTACCCGCCGACTCAGTATCCCGCCCTTCTAGAAAGAGGGCCGAAGGATTCGTAACCTCGCGAAGTCCAAGGCCTGTCATTTCAAACACGCCAATTTCGTCAGTTGGTCCGAACCGATTTTTTGCAGCTCGCAAAATACGGAAATGTTGTGCGCCATCCCCTTCGAATGAAGCGACAGCGTCAACCATATGTTCGACAACACGTGGGCCTGCAATCTGACCATCTTTGGTCACATGGCCAACGAGAATAACACTCGCACCGCTTGTCTTGGCGTAACGAATGAGCGCTTGTGCTGAGCCACGCACTTGCGTGACGGTGCCAGGGGCTGAGTCTACTAATTCGGACCACATGGTCTGAATTGAATCGATGATGACAAGACGAGGCGAAGCGCCTTTTGAGAGTGTCGCGATAATATCTTCAACATTCGTTTCAGAAGCCAGTTCAACCGGAGCGCGACTAAGTTCCAAACGTTCGGCACGCAGGCGCACTTGCCCCGTAGCTTCTTCACCAGAAATATAAACGACCCGCTCGCCTTTATTGGCGAGTGCGGCTGAGGCTTGCATCAACAGCGTGGATTTTCCGATGCCCGGATCACCGCCCAAAAGAATGACTGAGCCGGGCACAAAGCCACCACCGGTGACGCGATCAAGTTCACCAATTCCGCTTGGCATTCGAGGCGATTCTGAAGCTTCACCAATCAATCCTTCGAGTGGAAATATACGGCCCTTTTTACTGCGCTGTGGACCTGACGCACCCGGTAGTGGAGCAGCGGCAGCTTCCTCTGCAACGGTGCTCCATGCACCGCAAGCGTCGCATTTTCCCTGCCAGCGCGTATAGACCGCGCCGCATGCCTGACAGATGAAACTTTGAGTCCGTTTTGCCATAAATTCAATCGATGATGCGTCGCGCGTAGCGGCGACCAAGAGAAACGAGAATATCATATCCGATTGTACTCGCGTTGTCGCCAACGGCATCAATCCCGAGTTCGTTTCCAATAATAACGGCCATAGCACCGCGCTTGACAGCATGTTCTGGGGCGTCTGAAGCGTCGACTATAACAAGATCCATTGAAATCCGGCCGATAATCGGGCAGAGGCTTCCGCCGATTAGAACACGACCGCCTGCCATCTCATCGGTTCCTTGCGCCCCGCGTGGATATCCATCGGCATAACCAATTGACAATATGGCCAATCGCGAGGGCTTTTTTGCGTGCCAAAATCCACCATAGCCGACAGATTCTCCGGTCTTGATCCATCGTGTCTGGACGATGGGAGCTTCAAGCCGAATGACGGGCTGCATGGGGTTATCTGTGGTCGACCACAAAGGATGACCGCCATAGAGCGCGTAGCCTGAGCGCACAAGATCATAGTGACTATCGGCGCATTGGAATATGCCCGATGAATTGCAAAGGCTTGCGGGAATTTTATCAAATAGCGGTCTAATTTCAGCAAAGCGTTCAACTTGCTTTTGTGTCACCGCTGAATGTTTAATTTCTGATTCAACAAAATGGCTCATGACGAGCGAAACCGGAAAGCCGATTTTGTTGGAATAGATCAATGCCGCAAGAGCGCTGGCATCTTGAAAATCAAATCCCAAGCGATTCATACCCGTATCGAAATGAAGCGCTGCGCCGGGGATTTGGCCTTTGCTTTTTGTTGCCTGTTGCCAATCTGAAAGTTCTTCATGCGATCCAAGCACCGGACTAAGTTGGTGGTTGAAATAGACCTCAATCGTATCTGGCAAAAGCCCATTCAAGACATAAACATCGGCATCTGCAGCGTGTTTGCGCACAACCAGAGCTTCAGAAATATGGGCAACAAAAAAATGCCGACAACCCTCGGCATAAAGGGCTGGTACAACGGTTTCTATACCAAGGCCGTAAGCATCAGCCTTCACCACTGCCGCTGTCTTCGACGGATATGATTTCTTGGCGAGTAAATTATAATTCGCGCGAAGTGCGCATCGATCAATTGTGAGAACGCCACCGGAATGGTACGATGATGTTCGATTAATATCCGCCATCGCGTCACATGCGCTCCGGCAGATGATCCTCGCTTACAATATTCGAGAAACGTGTGACTTCGGCGTCGAACTGCAATGTGACCGTTCCCGTTGGTCCATGACGTTGCTTACCGATAATCACTTCGGCCCGTCCATGAACTTGTTCCATTTCCGTCTGCCATTTGAAATATTCTTCGGTGCCCATTTTGGGTTCTTTATTCTTGAGGTAATATTCTTCTCTGAACACAAAGAGTACGATGTCCGCGTCCTGCTCAATCGAGCCCGATTCACGCAAGTCAGATAATTGCGGTCTTTTATCGTCGCGTTGCTCAACTTGGCGTGAGAGCTGCGATAGCGCAATGACAGGGACATTGAGCTCTTTGGCGAGCGCTTTAAGACCTGTCGTGATCTCGGTTAGTTCTTGGACGCGGTTATCGCTTCTTTTATTCGACCCTGAGAGCAGTTGAAGATAGTCTACCACTAAAACATCAAGGCCCTTTTGACGCTTCAACCGCCGTGCACGCGCAACCAATTGAGCAATTGAAATGCCACCGGTTTCGTCAATATAAAAGGGAATGCGTTCCATTTCGCGCGCGGCATCGGCAATTTTTGAAAAATCCTGTTCCTGAATTTCGCCGCGGCGGATTTTGTAAGAGGGAACGCCGGACTGCTCCGCAATGATACGGGTTGCCAATTGCTCGGCAGACATTTCGAGTGAGAAAAAACCAACAATTCCACCATCAAGACGTTTTATGGTTCCGTCTTTGTTTTTCTCATGCGCGTAAGAGCGCGCGATGTTGAAGGCGATGTTGGTTGCTAATGCTGTTTTGCCCATACCAGGACGGCCTGCAACGATGATCAAATCCGACGATTGTAATCCACCCAACATGCGGTCGAGATCGGACATGCCTGTTGCAACGCCGGATAACTTGCGATCACGTCTGAAGGCTTCTGCAGCAAGATCAACAGCTGTGCGTAATGCGCTCGAAAAATCTTGAAAGCCACCATCATAACGGCCTTGTTCGGCAAGTTCATAAAGACGACGCTCGGCCTCCTCAATTTGTTTACGAGGATGATCATCAACCGGTGCATCATAGGCGAGATTGACCATATCTTCGCCGATATTGATGAGCTGGCGGCGCATAGCCAAATCGTAAACCGTACGGCCATAAGCTTCGGCATTGATGACGCTTGTGGCTTCAGCTGCCAGCCGCGCAAGATATTGCGGCACCGTAAGTCCGCCAAGATCTTGATCACCAACAAAAGATTTTAAGGTAACCGGTGTGGCCAGTTTTCCAGCGCGTATGAGTTGTTGAAGAATATCATAGATACGCCGATGGATTTCTTCCGAAAAATGCGTTGGTTCTAAAAAGTCGGAAACACGATAATACGCATCATTATTGACAAGGATTGCACCGAGCAAAGCCTGTTCCGCCTCAACATTGTGCGGAGGCATACGATATTGCGCTTCTATTTCAGCCAGGCGCACGACAGATTGAGGCAAGGGCATGGTTCTATCCGATTTCGATGCTCGAGCTTGTGACAGAAGCTGACCGACGAATCACCAACTGAGCCAGAGCTTACCGGATGCTTGCCCGTTTTCCACAAGCCTTAGCCCATGAGAAATATTCTTTTCACGATTGACAGGATTCTGCTTGCCAAGTTTTGGAACAAGTCCCGAATTGAAAAAGGCCCGGCTTTTGCCCAGGCCTTTCAATTTTATCCAAAGACAGAAACGACTTATTCGTCGTTGCCGCCTTCAGCCAATGCGGCGCCGACTTCAAGGCCAAGATCATCAAGATTGAGCTCTTCGCGAACAATCGCGGTTTCGCCGCGCGCCTGACGCTCTGCTTCTTCAGGGCTGCGTGCAACATTGATCGTGATCTTGACGTCGACTTCTGGATGCAAATGGACCGGAACAGAATGCAATCCAATTGTCTTAATCGGGATATTCAAAATTACCTGATTGCGGTTGACGCTGAAACCGCCCGCTGTGATTGCGTCGGAAATATCACGTGCTGCAACTGAGCCATAGAGTTGGCCCATTTCACCCGCTTGACGAATGATGATGAATGATTGGCCATCGAGCTTCTGCGCAACGGCTGCCGCTTCGTTTTTAGCAGTCAAATTGCGAGCTTCAAGCTGCGCGCGCTGGGTTTCGAACTGCGCGATATTGGCCTTGGTGGCGCGTAGAGCCTTATGGCGGGGCAGGAGGAAGTTACGCGCATAACCGTCCTTAACACGGACGACATCGCCCATTTGTCCGAGATTGGGAACGCGCTCGAGGAGAATGACTTGCATGGGAGTTACCTTTCTTCAGTCTTGAGTTTTATGTTGGAGAGATGCGGTTGAAAAGCGGGTGCGGAAGGAGAACCAAACATCGGCGATGCCGATAAGGGCAAAGCCCAGGATGGGCCATCCGGGTAGTACGACAAACGAAAGATAGAGCGCGAAAAGCAGGCCGCGCCGTGATTTTAGGGGGCGCGAAATCGCATGCAGCACGGCCAAGCCCTGGAGGCAAAAACCCATGGCTAGCGCTGCCAGACCAACCCGACCGGCAAGCGCGGGATAATCATGTGCACCGATCGAAAGTCCGACGCATAAAATCAGCGCGGGTACAGCCAAGCGCGGCAGAGCGGTTGACGCGAGATCCGGCCACGGTCTTGGCATGCGTCCAGACGCCTGTACGATCCGGCCGGCAACCCAGAGCAGAACGACCGAAATTAACACACTCGCCGCGGCGCTAATTGGTGCAGCGATATTGGCCATGAGGCTTGCGAGCGTCGTGACCATCTGCGCTCGATCATCTGGCGAAAGTCCAGCCACGAGATCGGGGTCGTAGGTCAGAACAACATCAACCGCGCGTCCGAAGGTTTCGATGAAGTCAGCATAGGTTGGCGCAATCAAAACGGCTCCGGCGATGGTCAACCCTGCCGACAGTCCGATAATCCACAACAGCACCCGCCCAAGCGGGTACCATTCCATAGGGTTGGTCTCTGTTCCATTCGCTGATGGCCGGCCGAGTAAAAGAAGATAGCTCGAGAACCATGCGGGGAGGCCGATCGAGACGGCCTGCATGACCCCTGCCAGCGGCGAAAAGATCAGTGCGGTCACCGCAAAAGCAAAGAGCGTCGCAGCTAAACCCGCATGGTGGCCGAAGCCTAGCGTGGCAATCAAAATAGGGAGAGGGGCAATCAGGTAAAGAATCAACGCAAGCGGAGAACCGGTTGAAATAACAGCGAATAATAGCGCAGATACTGCGCCACATCCTGCTCCAAAACCGAGATTGCGAATATTGGTCATCCTGCTGTCCCGCGACCCGGAAGGGGTCTTACAAAAGCGGTTAGGGACGGATCACTCCGACCCAACACTTCCACCTCGATGCACCATGCAAAAAGGCGAATGAGTGATGAAAAGAGCCGGGGCTCGAAAGCCCCGGCCAAGCCGAAAAGTTAGGAAATCACGTAAGGCAAGAGGCCCAAAAAGCGCGCGCGCTTGATCGCTTGAGCGAGTTCGCGCTGCTTCTTGGCAGAGACTGCCGTGATACGAGAAGGAACAATCTTGCCGCGCTCTGAAATGTAGCGCGAAAGAAGACGTGTATCCTTGTAGTCAATCTTCGGCGCGTTCGCACCCGTGAACGGGCAAGATTTACGACGACGATAGAAGGGACGACGAGCGGCGCCGGACGCGCCTGATTCAACGGACGACATCAGAAGCTCTCCTCTTCAGCTGCACCTTCTTCGCGACGGGGCGGGCGTGGGCCACGGCCACTGCCGCCACCAAATCCGCCGCCACCACCACCACCACCGAAGCGACCACCGCCACCGCCGCCAAAGCGACCGGGGCCACGCTCGCCACGATCGTCATCGCGATCGCGCTTCTGCAACATTGCGGAAGGACCTTCTTCGAGTTCTTCGACGCGGATCGTAAGCGAACGGATAACGTCTTCGCTGATCGCTTCGAGACGTTCCACTTCGGTCACAGCCGCATGCGGAGCGTCAACATTGAGAAGCGTGAAATGCGCCTTGCGGTTCTTTTTGATCCGGAAAGCGAGCGTCTTTACGCCCCAATATTCTGTCTTTGTGACCTTGCCGCCATTGGCTTCGATCACGCCTTTATATTGTTCGTTAATGGCCTCGACCTGCTGCGCGGTAACGTCTTGGCGCACGAGGATTACATGCTCGTAAAGAGCCATGGGATTGCCTTTCCTGTTTCACGCGGCCTTTCGGCGCCAAGCCCTTCGAGCCACTAGGATTTTTACATCCGAGGAAAGGCCCGAAACGAGAGAGGAACGAAGGCGGAGACAAGGGAAAAGGGCGCTTCTTGCCCGCCCGGAAAGCCCGGGTTTTCCTTTCAGCCACCGGCCAAACGACCGCTTGCGAAGCCGTGTTCCTATCGACAATGCCCGCAAATGGCAAGGGGATCGGCTCAGGAAATCGTTCCAATCAGCAAGGTTAAGTTAAGCCCAATGATGATCAGGGCGATCGCGCCCGCGAGCACCGTAAGAGGGCGAGGGGTAACCAGAGCGCCCATTCGTTTGCGCGATGCTGTGAACAAGACCAGCGGAACGACCGCAAACGGCAATTGGAGGCTTAAAACGACTTGGCTGAAGACCAAGAGACGGGTTGCACCCTCATTTCCATAGGCGAACGCGACAAAAGCGGCCGGTCCAACCGAGATCATTCGCGTAATTAGGCGCTGGACCCAAGGGCGAAAGGCAATTTTCAAAAATCCCTCGACAACAATTTGGCCTGCAAGCGTCGCCGTTACGGTGGCGTTGAGGCCGCACCCGATCAGAGCAATCGCAAAAAGCATTGGTGCAAAAGAGCTTCCAAGCAAAGGCTCAAGTAAAGCATGAGCATCAGACAGCTCTGCAATCTGTGTTTGGCCATGAGCGTGAAAGACTGCGGCCGACAGGATCAGAATCGCCGCATTGATTAGAAACGCGAAGGTGAGGGCGAGACCGGAATCGAGCGTGGCAAAACGCAGGCTCTCTTTGCGCTCCGCAACCGTATTTCCGAGTACTCTGGTCTGAACGATCCCCGAATGCAGATAAAGATTATGCGGCATGACCGTCGCACCCAAAATTCCGAGCGCGAGATAGAGCATGTCTGGGTTGGTCAAAAGTGAAGCGCTCGGGACAAAACCGGGAAGCAATGCGCTCCAATCCGGCTGGGCCAGGGCGATTTCAACGACAAAACAGATGGCGATCACGGCCAGAATTGCCACAACCGCGGCTTCAATGGTTCGAAATCCATAACGCTGGAGCGCCAGAATCAAGAGTGCATCGAGTGCAGTTACCGCGATGCCAATAGGCAACGGCCACCCAAAGAGCAGCTGCAGACCAATAGCGGTTCCGATCACTTCAGCGATATCGGTTGCTACAATTGCAATCTGAGCGAGACCAAACAGGGCAAGATTAACCGGCTTCGGTAAAGTCTCACGACAGGTTTCAGCCAAATCCTTATCGGTAGCGACCGCGAGTCGGGCGGCCAGCGATTGCAACAAGACTGCGGTGAGGCTCGACATCAGGACCACTGATAGGAGTGCATATCCAAACCGAGATCCGCCTGCCAGCGATGTCGCCCAGTTTCCCGGATCCATATAGCCGACGGCAACCAAATAACCGGGACCGAGAAAGGCAAGAAGTTTTCGCCCAAACGACCAATGAGACGCGACACGCACGGTCGCGTGATCGGCGCGTAATCCATGGCGATGGGCTTGTGATGGGGATTTAGGCTGAATCATGCCTCATATTAGTCCCAACTGGGTCGATTGGTTCAACCCTCTTAGCGAAATTTGCCAATTGTATCGGGCGCATGGGCCCTATTTGGCTTGGGCAAACTTTTGTGGCCGGCGAGTCACACTCCTTGGCAATTGTCTGTTACAGCTCATCAAATCCCGCCTTTGCCGAAAATTGGCCACAATAGAGCCGCTCAGAAAGGGCGGTTCGGTATTTTGATCTTTTAACGGCTTGGACTTCGGGTGATTGAAAAGCGCGCATTTTGTCGCCATGGTGGCGCCCGCGCTGCCTCAGGCAGCAGGGAACAACATTTTGCGGTTTTGGACATTCGTGCCGAAGTTGCAAACAAGCAGGGTTGAAAGGCCAGGACGTCTCATGAGCGACCGTGTATTCGATAAATCCAAACTCCCCAGCCGCCATGTGACGGAAGGCCCGGCGCGTGCGCCGCATCGGTCTTATTACTATGCCATGGGATTAAACCGCGCACAGATGAGCCGACCCTTTGTAGGTGTGGCATCATGCTGGAATGAGGCAGCTCCTTGTAACAACACGCTGATGCATCAGGCGCAATTTGTGAAGAGCGGCGTGGATGCGGCCGGTGGCACGCCGCGCGAATTCGTCACGATCACAGTTACTGATGGCATAGCCATGGGCCATCAGGGGATGAAATCCTCTCTCGTATCTCGTGAGGTGATCGCTGACTCGGTTGAGCTAACCATGCGTGGTCATTCTTATGACGCATTGGTGGGGTTGGCCGGTTGCGACAAATCACTTCCCGGCATGATGATGGCCATCGTGCGTTTGAATGTGCCTTCGATTTTCATTTATGGCGGGTCGATCCTCCCCGGTACTTTTAAAGGCAAGCCGGTAACCGTTCAGGACGTCTTCGAAGCCGTGGGCAAGCACTCTGTTGGTGCGATGAACGAGGCGGATCTCTACGAACTCGAGTCTGTTGCCTGCCCGTCATCGGGCGCATGCGGCGCGCAATTCACTGCGAATACAATGGCGACGGTGTCCGAGGCGATCGGCCTTGCTTTACCTTACTCGGCAGGTGCGCCTGCGCCCTATGAAATTCGTGAACAATTCTGCCGCACAGCCGGTGAGATGATTATGGATCTCATCGCCAAGAATATCCGTCCTCGCGATATTGTGACACGCAAGGCGCTTGAGAATGCAGCAACGGTTGTTGCGGCATCGGGTGGCTCAACCAATGCGGCATTGCATCTTCCTGCCATCGCGCATGAAGCGGGCATCGAGTTTGATCTTTTTGATGTTGCCGAGATTTTCAAAAAGACGCCTTACATTGCAGATTTGAAGCCCGGCGGAAAATATGTCGCGAAAGACATGTTTGAAGTGGGTGGTATCCCCCTTCTGATGAAGACCTTGCTCGATCATGGTTATCTACATGGTGATTGCATGACCGTCACAGGCCGTACGATTGCTGAAAATATGGCGAGTGTGAAATGGAATCCTGATCAGGACGTCGTTTATGCGGCGAATAAGCCATTGACTCCCACCGGTGGCGTTGTTGGCTTGAAAGGTAATCTTTCTCCCGAAGGTGCGATTGTAAAAGTCGCGGGTATGCCGCTCGAAAGACAAATCTTCTCAGGTCCTGCACGCGTTTTCGATAATGAAGAAGAGTGCTTCCAGGCCGTCACCAAGCGTCAATACAAAGAGGGTGACGTGCTCGTCATTCGTTATGAGGGGCCGCGCGGTGGTCCGGGCATGCGTGAAATGCTTGCAACAACGGCCGCGCTCTATGGTCAGGGCATGGGCGACAAGGTAGCGCTGATCACTGACGGCCGTTTCTCAGGTGCGACGCGTGGGTTCTGCGTGGGCCATGTGGGACCTGAGGCTGCGGTCGGGGGTCCGATCGCACTTTTGAAAGATGGTGACATCATCCATCTTGACGCGATCAAGGGTAACCTTTCGGTGGATATTTCTGATGAAGAAATGGCTCGCCGCAAAAAAGACTGGAAGTCGCGCGAGCATGAATATGGTTCGGGTGCGATCTGGAAATATGCGCAAACGGTTGGATCCGCTCGGGCTGGTGCAGTGACACATCCAGGCGGCAAGGGTGAAAAATTCGTCTATGCGGATATTTGAGGCGACAAATATTGGCCTCATGCGGCTTCTGCCGGTGGTTTTAATCATCGGCGGGGCTGCTATGACGATTCTTTCAATGCCAGCTTTGGCTCTTGATGGTCCTACTCAATCCAATTCAGATCAGCAGATTGTAACACTACAAGAAGGCCAGGACGCGGCTTCAAACGGAACTGTTCCGGCATCAAAATCAGATAGTGCAACAAGCGAGTCCGAAGATGCGGTGAGCTCAGCAGCAGCCACGTCGTCAGCCAGTGGGCCAAGTGCGGCCGATCTCGCGAAAGTTCCTTTTGACGCGCTCGGATCCGTTGTTGATGCGACGCGCAATGCTATTCGTTCCTATTTGGCCGGTAATAAACGGGACGCAATTAAGTCGCTTGAATTTGCTGCCGATCAAGGTCATGCACCGGCACAATGGAAGCTTGCGCGGATGTATGCCGAAGGTGATGGTGTTCCCCGCGATGACATACGTGCCTTCGATACGTTCTCGCGCGTTTGCGATCGCCATGCCGATGAAGCCCCAGATTCACCAACAGCTCCCTTTGTTTCGAATTCATTTGTGGCGCTGGGTTCTTATTATCTGACGGGTATTCCAAACAGCGCGGTTAAGGCCAATCCGGCGCGTGCGCGCGAGATGTTTACATATTCGGCAAGCTATTTTGGTGACCCGCAGGCGCAACTTATTCTCGCCCGGCTTTATCTGGACGGAATTGGCGGCGCAAAAGATATGAAGCAGGCGGTGCGTTGGCTTAATTTATCAGCTGAGAAGGGCAATCGGATTGCCCAAGCACAATTGGGGCAGATTTTATTTTCAGGCGACGCAGGCTTCAAGCAAAGAGCGCGTGGATTGATGTGGCTCAGTGTTGCGCGTGCTGGAGCCGATCCCGAAAAAGATGCTTGGATTATTGATGCGCATGAGGATGCCATGGAAAAATCAACCGATGCCGATCGGCTTGCCGCAACGGCTTATGTCACACAGCGCGAACGTCGGCATAAATAGCGCTTCAATTTAACTTGTATCTCTAAATGTCGAGATCAATTCTTATCGGCACATGGTCTGATGGCTTTTCCCAACCGCGAACATGGGAATCAATCGCTGTCGACGTAAGGTGGTCTGCCAATTGAGGCGAGATTACGAGATGATCAATTCGGATGCCATTGTTTTTTTGCCAAGCTCCAGCTTGATAATCCCAAAATGTATATGATTTACCCGCATCGCTTGTGGCACGAAGGGCGTCTGTTAGTCCGAGATTTAGGAGCTCCTGCCACTTAGCTCGAGACTCAGGTTGGTACAAAGCATCTTTGACCCATAGATCGGGATGTTCTGCGTCTCGCGCGGCGGGAATAATGTTGTAATCTCCCGCAATAACAAATCGTTCTTCTGACGTCAGTAGGGAGCGGGCGCGCTTGATAAGGGCCTCAAGAAAAGCGAGCTTATAGGGGAATTTTTCGGTGCCCAATGGATTGCCATTGGGTGCATAAAGTGACGCGACGCGCACAGGCTTGCCATTAACGGGCGTTACCAGGGCTTCAATATATCGCGATTGCGGTTCACCCGGCTGATCGGGAAGGCCTCTTGTTACGTCTTCGAGCCGGTGTCTCGATAAGATTGCAACGCCGTTAAAGGTCTTTTGTCCATGCGTCTCCACCGTGTATCCTAGGGCCTCGATTTCGAGCCGCGGGAAAGCGTCATCCTGACATTTGAGTTCCTGAAGGCAGCAGACGTCCGGCATGGCTTCGGCCAACCAACTCGTCAGGTGATCAATCCGTTGGCGGACAGAATTGACGTTCCAGGTGGCGATGCGCATGGCGATATAATCCGGCATAGGAGGATTCGGGTGTTTTCATTCTAGGACGCCCGGTCGGATGTCACCAGAGTGGGTAAGCGGGGAACTTGGCTTGACTCTTGGGCTGTCGTGCCGCACGAGCGCGCCTGAAATTGAGGCAGAGGGAGATTTTCATCATGGCGGTTGCGTTTACCTTTCCGGGGCAGGGCAGTCAGGCGGTTGGAATGGGCAAGGCCATTGCGGAAGCGTTTCCCGTCGCTCGGTCCGTTTTTGCGGAAGTGGACGACGCGCTCTCCCAAAAACTTTCGCAATTGATGTTTGACGGACCAGAGGACGAGCTGACCCTGACCGCCAATGCCCAGCCCGCGCTCATGGCCGTGAGTTTAGCCGTCATCCGTGTGCTTGAAACCGAACTGGGCATAACGCCACAGAAGCACGCGGCTTTTGTCGCGGGTCATTCGCTGGGCGAATATTCAGCCCTTGCGGCTGCAAACGCCATTTCGCTTGCCGATACTGCAAGGTTGCTGCGTATTCGCGGCAACGCGATGCAGGCTGCAGTGGCGCCAGGTGTCGGAGCGATGGCCGCTCTGTTAGGGCTTGAATTTGATGCTGCTGCTGCTGTTGCAGCAGAAGCTGCTCAGGGCGAAGTCTGCCAGGCCGCAAATGATAATGGCGGCGGACAGGTTGTTGTGTCTGGTGCCAAGGCTGCGGTTGAACGCGCGGTTGAGTTGGCCAAGACCCGAGGAGCGCGACGCGCCGTGATGTTGTCAGTGTCCGCGCCTTTTCATTGCGCTTTGATGCAACCGGCGGCTGACGCAATGGCGGAAGCGCTCTCAAATGTGCTGATCTCAACACCTGTGGTGCCACTCGTGGGGAACGTCACGGCGCTTGCCGGATCAGATCCCGAACTCATTCGACAGAATTTGGTTGCCCAAGTCACGGGTACCGTGCGCTGGCGCGAAAGCGTCGCTTATATGGCAGCCCACGGCGTGACCCGCTTTATTGAGATTGGGTCAGGTAAGGTTTTAACGGGGCTCGTAAAGCGGATTGCGGCAGACGCTGAGGGCATCGCGGTTTCTCAACCAGATGACCTTACTGCACTTCGTGCTTTGTTCAGTATCTAAGTGAAGGACAATGTGATGTTTGATTTGTCGGGGCAATTTGCTTTGGTTACCGGTGCAACCGGAGGTATTGGCGGAGCAATCGCACGCGCGCTCCACGCGCAAGGCGCAACTGTCGCGCTTTCTGGAACGCGGCGCGAGGCGCTTGATGCGCTGGCTTCTGAATTGGGTTACCGCGTTCACGTTTGTCCTGCGAATTTGTCCGATCAAACATCGGTTGAAGCGCTTGTGCCCGCCGCCGAAGAAGCCATGGGGGGGCTCGATATCCTCATCAATAATGCCGGGATTACACGCGACAATCTTTTCATTCGTATGAAAGATGAGGAATGGTCTGATGTGATCAAGGTCAATCTTGAATCGGTTTTTCGTCTCAGCCGAGCCGCTGCAAAAACCATGATGCGCAAGCGTTATGGCCGGATCATTTCAATCACGTCTGTTGTAGGAACAACGGGCAATCCCGGGCAGGGCAATTATGCTGCGGCCAAAGCGGCGATTGTTGGTATGTCGAAGGCCCTAGCTGCCGAAGTTGCAACGCGTAACATTACCGTCAATTGTGTGGCGCCCGGCTTCATCGCAACCCCAATGACCGACGTGCTTAATGAAAAGCAGCGTGAGTCGGTCATGCAAAAGGTCCCGATGGGCCGGTTGGGAGATCCCTCTGAAATTGCGGCGGCCACACTTTATCTGGCCAGTCGAGAAGCGGGGTATGTGACCGGTCAAACACTTCATGTAAATGGTGGAATGGCAATGATTTGATATACTTATATGACTTTTATAATGTGTTACCTTGTTGCCTTGGGTCACTCGCCTTTGCGATTCAAATGTGGTAACCCTGCGATCGAAGTAGCGGCAGGGACTTGACGCCGCGCGGTCGGCGTCGTTTGAACGCTCGCGGGTTCAGGTCCCCTTGGGTATCGCCTGCGGCCTGAGTTTGTGCGGTGGCCCTTTTGGCCAATCAAGAACGGAACCCGCGTCGACGTTCGAAGGAAACGGTAACGTCGGCCCCAATTGGAAGACAGTGAGGACAAGACATGAGCGATATCGCAGCCCGCGTTAAGAAGATCGTCATCGAACATCTCGGTGTTGACGCCGACAAGGTCGTCGAGAGCGCCAATTTCATCGATGATTTGGGTGCCGACAGTCTCGATACGGTCGAGCTTGTGATGGCGTTCGAAGAAGAATTCAGCGTCGAAATTCCCGACGACGCGGCAGAAACCATCCGCACGGTTGGTGATGCGGTTGCCTTCATTTCGAAGAAGGCCGCCTGATACCCTCGATTGGGTCAGGTATCTGAGTTTAGGAATCGAGGAGCGAAGACCATGCGGCGTGTCGTCGTGACGGGTATGGGCATGGTTTCGCCTCTCGGTTCGAGTGTTGAGAGCTCATGGGCTCGGCTTTTGGCCGGTGAAAGTGGCGCGGTAAATGTCTCGCGGTGCGATGTCTCCGACCTTGCTTCGCAGATTGCCTGCGAAGTGCCTCGTGGCGACGGCCAGAATGGCACCTTCAATCCGAATGACTGGATGGATGCCAAGGATCAACGTAAGGCTGATGAATTCATCGTTTATGGTATGGCCGCGGCAACGCAGGCTTTGGCGGATGCGGGTTGGGCGCCCAAGACCGATGAGGACCAGCACCGGACGGGTGTCCTGGTTGGTTCTGGCATCGGTGGTATCGGGACGATTTACGAGACCTCAGTGACCCTTCTTGAGAAGGGTCCGCGCCGCGTATCGCCTTTCTTCATTCCGAGTGCAATTATCAATCTGGCATCGGGCTGGATTTCAATTCGGCATGGCCTCAAAGGCCCTAATCATTCTGTCGTCACGGCATGCTCCACGGGCGCTCATGCGATTGGCGATGCCTCGCGGTTGATCATGCTGGGTGATGCTGACGTGATGGTTGCCGGTGGCGCTGAATCACCCGTCAACCGTCTGTCGCTCGCTGGGTTTGCCGCCTGTCGTGCATTGTCGACTGGCTTTAATGACGATCCAAAACGGGCTTCCCGCCCTTATGACAAAGACCGCGATGGCTTTGTGATGGGCGAGGGATCGGGTGTTGTTGTCCTCGAAGAACTTGAACATGCGAAAGCACGCGGCGCGAAGATTTATGCCGAGATCGTGGGTTATGGCATGTCGGGCGACGCCTACCATATTACATCCCCCGCAGAAGATGGAGATGGCGCCTATCGTTGCATGTCAGCCGCGTTGAAGCGGGCTGGCTTCGGCGCTTCGGACATTGATTATATCAACGCGCATGGCACCTCGACCCCCTTGGGAGACGAGATTGAATTGCGTGCGGTCGAGCGTCTGCTTGGCAATGATACAAGCCATGTATCCATGTCTTCAACAAAATCGGCAACCGGTCATCTTCTTGGAGCTGCGGGGGCGATTGAGGCAATTTTCTCAATTTTGACGATCCGCGATCAGATCGTTCCTCCCACTTTGAATCTCGATCATCCTTCGGTTGAGACCGCCATTGATCTTGTTCCGCATAAGGCCAAAAAGCGGAACGTTTCCGCTGTCCTGTCAAATTCATTTGGATTTGGCGGAACGAATGCTTCACTGATTTTTCGTCGATACGAGTCGTAGGCCCCATGGTCGCCGCAATTCCGGTATTGAAGACCTGAAGGGCGCAACGGGTTGATGGAACCGATGACTGAAGAAAAAAGCGGCGTCGAAACAACCGAGCGAACAAACGTGCATCGTGCACGTTCCATGAGCTTTATGCGCCGCATTATGGTCAAGACACCATCCGCTGCGATTCATCCAGAATCAGTGCCTGAGCCGCCAGAGCAGATTGTAGCAGAACGAAAAGAGCGCCCGCTCACGAATTTTTTGAGCGGCCTATTGTCTTTTATCGCGATCGTGGCGGCATTGGTCGGTGGTGTTTTTGTTTATGCCGAGCGTCAAGTCTATGCGCCGGGTCCTCTTGATGCGGATAAGGTTGTGCTTGTCCGTGGATCAACTTCCGATGTGATTGATCAACTTGAGCGTGAAGGTATCATTGATAAGGGATTTCTTCTGACGCTTTACTGGCAAATCACCGGTCGATCGTCGCAGATCAAGGGCGGAGAATATCTATTCAAGCGAGAGGCTAGTCTCGATCAAGTGACATCGGTCCTGATCGAAGGAAAATCAATCCTTCACGCGATTACCATTCCCGAGGGACGCACATCGCAAGAAATTGTTGATTTGCTTCAAGCAGACTCAAATCTTGCCGGCGATATCAAAGATGTTCCCAAAGAAGGCACACTTCTGCCTGAAACGTATAAATTTGCACGCGGTATGACGCGGACGCAATTGCTCGATCACATGGCGCAAGAACAAGCGAAGACGTTACGCGAAATATGGGCCAAGCGCGTACCCGATTTGCCGATAGCTAGTCCGCAAGATCTCGTCACACTTGCCTCAGTGGTTGAAAAGGAAACTGGAAAGGCAGATGAGCGCCCTCGTGTTGCTGGCGTGTTTATCAATCGCCTCAACACAAAGATGCGGCTCGAGTCAGATCCTACTGTGATCTACGGTTTGATTGGGGGACGCGGGTCACTTGGTCGTGGATTGACAAAATCTGAATTGCAACAAGCGACGCCCTATAACACCTATCTACTTCCGGGATTGCCCGCTGGACCGATCACCAATCCTGGACGTGCAGCGCTAGAAGCTGTGGCTAACCCATCGCGAACCAAAGATCTTTACTTCGTTGCCGATGGGACCGGCGGACATGTTTTTGCTGACACCTATGAACAGCATCTCAAGAATGTTGCAAAATGGCGTCAGATCGAAGGAGAAAAGACTGATCCTTCTGCGTCTATTGCACAACCACCTGCATCGGCGGCTGCAAAAGCAGGTGCGGCTTCAGAATCAAATGATGGATCGACAAAAGCCGCACCACAAACCAATACAAATACAAAAGCAAAGCCTGCGCCCGCACCGAAATTAATCAAGAAAAAGGCAGCAAATCCAGATGCAAATCCCGATGCGGCCGCAGCGCCGGATTGATGGTCTTTAGCGTTAAATGCCGGCAAGCGTTTCGATGGTCTTGTGGATTGTTTTTTTGAAGGGACCAGTCTGATGATTTCTCAATTGGCCAATGAGCAAATCAAACGTCGGGGATTGATGTTTGTCCTCTCGTCACCGTCGGGCGCGGGAAAAACCACCCTTACGCGACTGCTGCGAGAACAAGAGCCTAGTCTAACTCTTTCGGTCTCTGTGACCACCAGAAGTCGCCGTCCTAGCGAAGTCGAAGGGGTTCATTATCATTTCATCAGCGAAGCTGAATTTTTGGCCATGAAGCAACGTGGTGATCTTCTTGAATCGGCTGAAGTCCACGGAAATCACTATGGTTCGCCGCGCGATCAGGTTAATGAAGCGCTGGCACAGGGTAAAGATGTCTTGTTCGACATTGACTACCAAGGGGCGCGTCAACTTGTTGCCAATGCACCTGAAGATGTTGTGAGTGTATTCATTCTTCCACCATCGATGAAGGAACTCAGATCCCGACTTGAACGTCGAGCTGAAGACTCTGCGGAGGTGATTGAGCGTCGTCTGGGTGCCGCAAAGAAGGAAATTATTCGTTGGCAGGAATATCGGTATGTTCTTGTCAATGATGATCTTGATCGAACCTTTTCACGATTGCGCATGATACTTGCCGCTGAGCGATTGCGTCGGGAACGGCAGACGGGATTGGATCATTTTATTGATCAACTCATTGCGGAATGAAATTACTCATCCTTGAGAGGCAGTTTGTAATTGCAACAAAGTCCTCGATCGAAACGGTCTCCGCGCGTCGAGTCGGGTCTAATCCCGCCGCTTCACATAGGTTTAGCGGATCAACATTCAGACTTTTCAAACTTTGACGTAACATTTTTCGTCTTTGTCCAAATGCCGCCTGCGTTACACGTGCAAGAAGGGCAGGGGAACAGGCAAGGGGATTTGGTCTCGGTATAAGTTTGACCACAGATGATGTGACTTTCGGGGCAGGAGTAAATGCTTGTGCCGGTACATCAAATAAAATCTTTGCTTCAGTACGCCAGCCGCAAAAGACACCCAGTCGACCATAGTCGTGAGGAGATTGGTTTGTTGCAACAATGCGTTCTGCAACTTCTCGCTGAAACATCAAAATGAGTTCGTCAAACACCGGAGGCCAATCCGGCGTATCAATCCATTTCATCAAGAGTGCTGTGCCAATATTATAGGGAAGATTAGCGATAATTTTAATCGGACCATCCGCATCAATAGTTCGCGGATCAAACGCGAGGGCATCACCATGAATAATCTCCAAGCGCCCTGGATAATGCTGTGCAATCTCATCGAGAGCTGGCAAGCATCGTTCATCTCGTTCAACGCAAATGACTCGCTTGGCACCTGCGGCGATAAGTGCGCGCGTCAAGCCACCCGGGCCTGGTCCAATTTCGAGGATTGTTGCGCACTCAAGATCATTTGCTGAACGCGCTATTCGCGATGTGAGATTGAGATCGAGAAGAAAATTCTGCCCCAGAGCCTTCAGTGCCTGCAAGCCGTGACGTGATATAACGTCACGAAGCGGGGGTAGCATATCAATTGCCACCTATTGGTCTCCAGACGTATTGCTAATATCCTGTTTGGCATCAATTGAGCCCAATGAACGCAAAGTTAGGCGAAGAAATATCGTTTGATCTTGTGTGGTTGTTCCGGTCGCATAGGGTTCCCGGCCAATATAAGAAATTGATAAGTCGGTACATTCGTCATGATAAACCGCGCTTGCAGAATATGCGGCAAGATAATCTTTGGGTAAACTTGGATCGGAAAGATAGCGTGTGAGCGCGAACAGTGTTCTTCCGTTGATGCTCCAACGAGGAGTTAATTGATAGCCCGCGCCTAGCCCTAAGCCCTCACGACGGTTCACAATACCGGCATTGGGTTGCGCGTCATAGTTTGCATAGGTGACGCTTGTTGAGAGGTCACCAAATAGAGCGCGATTTTCAACTTCAAATCGACGGGATCTGAATTGGTCGGGATCAAAACGGCCGCGCATCGAAAATGAATAATCCGGCCCAGGCACAAACTGAAAGCGTGAAACATAGTCAGACGTTGTTTTATCGAGTCCTGAATCTGCGCCCTCAAGCGCGGTTCCGCGTTGGGCAAATGAGTTCATTCCCGATAATTGGAAGGATTGCCCAAATAAGAAATTTGCACGTGCGCCGTCATTAAAGGCGAGCGTATATTGCCCGCCTATATTTGCGCGCGTTCCCCCCTCGACGCGGTCATAGCCTGAATATTTGTCAACCGAGAAAAGATTTGTGTCGTCAAAAACAAGACTTTGCGAATCTTCGTTTGGAAGATTTCCGATATTTGTCTCATCAGGTCGCGAAATAACCTGCGCAATAGGTTCGAAGATATTCGCGCCTAAAGATGATACTGCGATAAAAGGATATCGATAGGTCATACCAACCGTACCCATAGCGCGCGTCATGCCTTTGTCACTGGATGTTAAAAACGACTCTTGTGCGGTATTGGCCGTTCCATTGCTAAAGAGAGTGGTAAAAGCAGCATCACCGCGCATGGATGCAAAAGGCGTCCAGGATTGACCGATAGGATCAATGAAGCTGCGACGCCAGGAGACTTCAGTCGTATAACGGCTATAGTCGCCACCAATTCCACGCATGAAGCAGTTGGTCGTTGTATAAGGCGCCGCACAACTACCTGTAAGAGTACCGTAATCCGCCTCTAGGCGAGATAAATTCGTCAGATTGGCGCTAAGGCCCACTTCACCGCCGAAA
This sequence comes from Hyphomicrobiales bacterium, assembly GCA_947455645.1. Taxonomy (GTDB): domain Bacteria; phylum Pseudomonadota; class Alphaproteobacteria; order Rhizobiales; family Beijerinckiaceae; genus CAIUPE01. The sequence continues at coordinate 29,011 of CANGPA010000011.1, forward strand.
GTTCCACCAGGATGGAATCGCCGATCATAGTCAATAACAGGCAAAATAAGGGGCTGATGATTTTGGTCATCTTCGGTAACAAGAGTTTGGAAATAATAGCTACGTGCGTCAAAGAAACTATTCTTATCTTCCCCGCGCAAAAAAGCCGTTGAGGTAGACTCTCGTTTTGCGGAACCAAACTGGGTTACCGAAGGAGTATCAATTCTATAATTTTGATAAAACCATTTATCTGAGACGTAAGCGAGATCCCATCCCCAATGCCAATGCTCGTTGATTGGGAATTTGCCTATTGTTTCAAGATAGCCGCGTACGCGTTGATCACCGGCGCCATTTGGTGATGCTAAAAAGGCACCTTGATCGCTCTGCGAGATAAGGGCTCCATTGATCGAATAGGCGCCTGTTTCAAGCTGTTGTCTCCATTCACCCGCAAGCATTAACCCTTGGCGGGAATAGAGCGTGGGCGTGAGCGTCAAATCGCGATCTGGGGACACAACATAGTAATAGGGTTGAGAGAAACCCTGACCAAGTGATGTGGAGGCGGAATAGACCGGCGTAAGAAAGCCTGATTTACGCGGAACCGAATTATCGGGTGCAGAAAAATAAGGGATGTAAACAATCGGAACGCCTGCGAGATCGAGGGTGGCGTTTTCGTAGTATATCACTTTCTCGACTTGATTATGAATGATCCGTCGTGCGCGCACCTGCCAGAGGGGAGGTTTTGTCGGATCGTCCTTACATGCGTCGCAGGCGGTATAGGTGCCGCGTTCAAATATGGTTTGGCGATCCGCGATACGCTCAGCGCGTGGTGCCACGAAATGCGTGCTGTCAACCGTATCAATTCGCAACGAATGAATGAACCCGTCATGGAATTGGTCGGTCAATTCGAGCGAATTGGCGTGGAGTACTTCACCCGTTGGCTCCGTGAGCACAACGTGCCCCTCGGCAAATACGCGTTCGCTATCGCTGCGATAGATTACTTGATCGGCTTCAAGAATTTTGCCCTTGTAGTAGAGCTTGGCATTTCCCCGAGCGGAGATGGTCTTTTTATCAGTGTCATAGACGATCTCGTCGGCATCAACGGTTAGTCGATCTTTTTGTTCTTGCGTTTTTGACGGCGTTTCAGCGCGGAGATTGGGAGCAGGCATGACAAAGCATCCCGCAACCAATAGGGCGAGACAAGCATACCGTGCTACTCTTGCAGCACGGCGATGGGCCGATGGCGCAATCAAACTGAGCATAAGCCCCTTAAGTCATTCAACCATCTTCAAGATACAGCAAAATGAGGGTGCAGATCAAACCGCTAAGGACCGGCGCGATGAAGGAAGCGAAAATAGGGTTAAGCAATCCATTCGCGCCGAAATCGCCGGAAATCTTGTTGGCCACGTATAGGGCAAAGCCGCCTGCGACGCCGCCCAGTATTGATCCGATGCTGACCCCGGTCCGGGAAAACCGAAGGCTAACGGTCGCGGCGATTAAGATCATTGCCGCAAGCAGGGCCGGACGCGCCATAAGGCTCTGAAATTGTTGACGATAATGCGTTGCATCAAGGCCGGCGGCTTCTGTCGCACGCGCCCATCCTGGCAGGGCATAGACCGATATCGTATCGGGAGCGGATAACGACTGGCGGACCTGTTCCTTGGTCAAAAAAGTCGACAATTCATAGGTATCATGATTTTCGGGAGGCGAACCGGGCGACAAAAGTTTCGCATCGGTCAGAATCCAGACGCCGTCATCCAAATGTCCTTTTTGGGCCACAACTCTATGAATAAACCGTCCCGATTTATCGAATTCGAAGGCGGTAATGCCTTTGAAATCGCCAGACGCGAGGTCGGCGGTCTCGGCGCGGAGTATGGCCTCACCATCAACGCTCTTTTGTCGTAGCCAGATTTCTTTTTTCTTCGATTGGGAAGAATTTTGGTCCGTATGCGCCATAATCGCGTCGGCATGCGCCTTAAGCGTTGCCGATAAGGGGTTCAGGGCCAAAGTACCCAGAGATCCCCATAAGAGGCTGGCAATAAGAGCAGGCGCGATAAATTGCCAAACCGATGTTCCGGCGGCGCGGGCAACAACAAGTTCACGACTCTTCGCCAAAGCCAAGAAGCCAAATAATCCGCCGAACAGCCCTGCGAAAGGTAGCACCTGTTCGGAGACCGAGGGTGTGCGCATCAACGCAAGTTCAGCCGCCGTAATCAGCGCATTGGTGGATGCATCATTGGCGATCCGTGTCAGTTCAATCAAATCAAGGACGAAGACAAGCGCCGAGACGAGGCCAAATACGGCAAGAATTGACCCCGAAAAGCGTTTGAAAAAATAGGTGAATAGCACGGGCAAAAAGCGGGTCATGCGCGGCGGATCCGGGGAGCCAGCCTCGATTGGATCCACGACCACTTTGATGGGCCGATCCGACGACCGGAAACTAAGTCGACGAGGAATATGAAAAGAGCTGCAAGAACGGGAAAAAGAACCGAGACTTCCAAATAATGAGCCATCGTCTTTCCATTAACCACCAAAATAAATCCGGCAATCCGCACGAGCGCGCAGATCAAAATTGTCATGACCACTTTGTATGCGGTGCTTGATCGTGTTGTTCTGGCCCTTCCAAGAAAGAACAGGCAGACAAGGGTAAAAGGAAAGGCATAGAGTGGCGTAGCGAACCGATCTGCCAATTCCGCAGCGATACGAACCAGTTCTGCGGATGTCTCGCGCCCACCAAGATAGGAATAAATCAAATCCAACGTGAGCCTTTCGTGCGCCGAGTAAATAATATCTCCGTTCCCGGGCGCGAGCTGCGATAAATCAAGAGCATAGCGCTGAAAAGCCACAATGCTGGCATCGCGACTGCGTGAGGTTTCGCGTTGAACGCTTCCGTTCTCGAGCACAAGATAATTGCTGTTGGTTACGTTCGCATTGCTCACGATCCGACCACGCTCGGCAACATAAACAAGCGTCAGGTCAGGATCGCGACTATCCTGAATGAAAATGCCGAGCAACGCATCACCCGCGCGTTCTCGATAATGGAAAACAACTTTAGGTTCGAGCTCATTAAAGCGGCCAGCTTTGACGATTTTGGTCAAAAAATCAGAACGGATTTGGGTAATGGTTGTGCGCCAAGTCTGAATGCTATTAGGAACGATCAGCAGGGTTAAAAAACCGGTTAGGAGAGCCGCGATCAGACCCATGATTAAAAGCGGCTTTAACAGGCGCGTCGGAGATAGGCCCGCAGACGAAAGAACCGCAAGCTCACTCTCTTGATTTAATCGATTGAGCGTCACAATCAGCCCGATCAAAAATGCGACGGGCGCGATGATCGATGCCATAGCGGGGAGCGTGAGAATGGTCACGGCAAAAAACTTGATGAGGGACTGCCCCTGCGTCGTCATCAAGTCGATGTCATGTAGTGCCTGACTGACCCAAATCACGCCGGCCAGAGCCAGAAGCGCCCAGAACGAGGTTCCGGCAATTTGGCGGGCGATATACCGGTCGATGAGCGACATGAAACGGGGCCTCACACAGATGAACGCCTTGCGAAGGTGCTCTGATTGTTGCAGAGCTAGCAAGGCCGACTGGAGAAGATCAAGCTCTGCCGATGGCAAGCCTCCGGTTCCGCTCTTTTACAGGGATTGAGGGAGATTACTATGGCTGCCGCGCTCAAAATCGGATTTGCAAGTCCAAACCTCGAGAAATCGGGCCTTGAAAAAGCGGGGGCTTTGATTGTCTTTTTGGGAGATGATCTGGAATTAACCGCATCTGCCCGTAAAATTCTGGGCACTGCGGCCGCCGCAACCATAAAGCGCGCCGTTGAAGTCGAAAAATTTAAGGGTAAGGAGCGGGCTTCTCTGGTCATTCCCGCGCCGCAGGGGCTGGAAATCGGCCGCCTGGTTATTGTCGGTATCGGATCCTCAAAAGAGCAGGAACAGACCGATTATGTGCGGTTGGGTGGTGTCATCGCCGGTTTGCTTGGCTCTACCACTGTCGCGTCAGTGCTCCTTATGGGGCCGGCGAAATGGCGTGTGGATGCGGATGCTGCCAGCGATATCGCGCTTGGGATGCGGTTGAGACATTATCGCTTCGACAAATATAAGTCGAAAAAGCGGGATGACGGAAATGCCGCGAAGTCAGAATCCCCCGTGTCCGTGACGATTCACGTTGAAGATCCCGCGGCCGCAAAGCGAGCCATTCGCGCGCGTGATGCAGTTGCCGAGGGCGTGGTGCTCGCGCGCGATCTCGTCAACGAACCGCCAAATGTTCTGGATCCGGTTGAGTTTGCGAAGCGGGCTAAAGAACTCAGCCAACTTGGCGTTGAGATTACAATTCTTGATGAAAAACAACTTTCAAAAATTGGAATGCGGGCGCTGCTGGGCGTTGGTCAGGGATCTGAGAAAGAAAGCCGCGTCGTGATCATGCGCTGGAATGGCGCAAAGGCGAAAAAAGGAGCGAAGGCCCAACCAATCGCCTTTATTGGCAAGGGCGTATCGTTTGACACGGGCGGCATCTCTATAAAGCCGGCGCAGGGCATGGAAGATATGAAGGGTGATATGGCCGGCGCCGCATGTGTTGTCGGTTTGATGCACGCACTTGCAGCACGCAAAGCCAAGGTTAACGCGATTGGGGCCATCGGCTTGGTCGAAAACATGCCGGATGGCAATGCTCAACGCCCAGGTGATATCGTCACGTCACTTTCCGGCCAGACGATCGAAATCATCAATACGGATGCGGAAGGTCGCCTCGTTCTTGGTGATGTGCTCTGGTATGTCAAGGAAACCTATAAGCCGGGTTTCATGATTGATCTTGCAACATTGACGGGTGCGATTTTGATCGCATTGGGTCAGGAACACGCCGGATTGTTTTCAAATGATGATACGCTCGCCGAGCGCCTGTCTGCTGCAGGCAAAGCGACAGGAGAAACCGTTTGGCGCATGCCGCTGGGTGTGTCCTATGACAAGCAAATTGACTCTAAATTTGCGGATATGAAAAACACAGGCGGTCGGAATGGTGGGTCCATCACAGCCGCACAATTCTTAAAGCGTTTTGTGGGCGACGTGCCGTGGGTTCATCTCGATATCGCCGGCACCGCCATGTCGTCTCCCGAAACGGAAATCAATAAAAGCTGGGCTTCGGGTTGGGGTGTTCGATTGTTGGACCGCCTGGTAGCAGATTATTATGAAGATCGTGATTGAACGAAAAATCCAGTGTCTGATCGGACAAAGTCATAATGACGGAAGTTTTGTTTTATCACCTTGAGCGCCAACCGCTCGAGCGCATTCTTCCGATGCTTCTTGAGAAATCGCGCGAACGCGGTTGGCGTGCCGTCGTTCGCACCATTAGTGTTGAGCGTGTCAATGCTTTGGATGAGCATCTTTGGACTTATTCGGATGAAAGTTTTTTACCACATGCATCAGCTACGGATGCGGGCCCTGGTGATGAACCGATTGTGATCACCTCTGATCCTGCAGACATAAATGCACCGCAGATTGCTTTTTTGGTCGATGGCGTGGATTTCCCGGATAATGTAGCGGCCTATCAACGCATCGTCTTATTATTTGACGGCAATGATGCATCGGCCCTTGAGCAGGCACGATCGGCTTGGAAGACTGTCAGGGAGCGTGGGCTTGATGGCACATATTGGCAGCAAAATGATCAGGGTCGGTGGGAAAAACGCGCCTGATTAATCAAGGCATCCGGTTCGACATTACCCCTTGGAGTGGCATTCTCAGTCCAAATCGGCTGAGAGTGTGAGCCATTCTTCTTCCGCACTCGCTAGAGTCGACTGCAATTCGTTTCGCTGACGACTGAGATCAGCAGCTTTTGTTGGGTCTTTACGGAAAGTTTCTGGGTCAGCCAAAACCTGATCCACGCGTGCGATCAAATCGCTTATTTTTGATATTCGTTGTTCAATGGCCTCGATCTTTTTACGAACGGCGCTTGTATTGACACGCTTTTGGATTGGATCCGGTTTGTTATCCGGACGCTCACTTGATTTGCGCTCCGTCTTTTGCGGCGATGATCCTTCCAAGACCTTCGCTCGATAAGCATCAAGATCACCATCAAATGGTTTGACCGTTCCGTCGCCAACAAACCAAAGTCGGTCTGCGCAGGCTTCCAGCAAAAATCGATCATGTGAAATGAGAATAATTGCACCATCATAGTCATTGATCGCATCCATCAATGCCACGCGAGAATCAATATCGAGATGGTTTGTTGGTTCGTCGAGAATGAGAAGATGCGGACCGCCAAAAGTTGCGATTCCCATAAGCAGTCGTGCTTTTTCGCCACCTGAAAGTGAGGTGATCGGCGTATCGGCGCGTGGGCCTGAAAAGCCGATGCGTGCAACCCTTGCGCGTGTTTGTGCTTCGGTTGCCTCGGGCATGATGGCGCGAATATGCGTATAGGGCGTGCCGCGTTCATCAAGTTCATCGAGTTGGTGTTGCGCGAAATAGGCGACCTTCAATTTCGGTGATTTTTGAACAGAGCCTGAAAGCGGTGAGAGACGCCCTCCGACCAATTTTGCAAATGTAGATTTGCCATTACCATTCGAGCCGAGAAGGCCGATCCGATCATCATCGGCAATGACCAATGAAAGCCGCGAGAGAACAGCTTTTTCATGATAGCCGACGCTCGCGTGATCCATGGCGATGATCGGTGGCGCAAGCGGCCGTTCGGGAGAAGGAAAATCAAACGGCAAAACATCATTCTCGATGATCGGCGTTATGGTTTTCATTTTTTCCAGTCGCTTTACGCGTGATTGGGCTTGCCGTGCTTTCGACGCTTTGGCTTTGAAGCGTGTAATAAAGGCCTCGAGATGGCGTCTTTCATCGGCTTGCTTTTTGGCAAAGCGGGCCTCGACTTCCTGCTCCTCGGCGCGCTGTTTTTCAAAATTGTCATAGCCGCCTTTGTAGAGGCGCAAACGTCCGTCACTTAAATGCATGATTTGATCAACCGATTGATTAAGCAAATCGCGGTCATGGCTGATAACGAGCACGGTGTGCGGATATCGCGCGAGATAATCCATCAGCCAAAGCGTGCCTTCCAGATCGAGATAATTCGTAGGCTCGTCGAGTAGGAGAAGGTCGGGTGCGGTAAAAAGCACGGCAGCCAGCGCCACACGCATCCGCCAGCCGCCCGAAAAATCGGAGCAGGGGCGCGCTTGTGCCGTGGCATCAAATCCGAGCCCGTGGAGAATCGCCGCCGCGCGTGCCGGGGCGGAATGAGCGCCAATATCGGCGAGCCGGATGTGAATTTCGGCAATACGATGTGGATCGGTGGCCGTTTCAGCTTCGATCAGAAGATCGGCTCGTTCCTGGTCGGCAGCGAGTACCGTATCGAGAAGCGTTTCAGGACCACCGGGCGCCTCTTGCGCAACCGACCCAATCCTAAATCCCTTAGAAAGTGAAATTTCGCCGGATTCTAGGCCGATTTCGCCGCGAATGAGGCGAAATAGTGTCGTTTTACCCGTTCCATTGCGCCCGACAAAGCCGACGCGCGCGCCGGTCGGGATTGTTACGGAGGCCTTATCGAACAGAGTTCGCGCGCGAAGCCGGTATGTAATGTCGTTCAAGATCAGCATGTCGGCCGTTCATCGCCGATCCGCGGTGGCTGCGCAAGATAAAGGCGCTTCGCACATAAAGACGAGAAACTTGCAACAAACGGCTTGAAGGATTGCCCAACACGACCTAAACCCTTGTTCGCGCATTGGCACCGGGGCTTAGCGCAGTCTGGTAGCGCATCTGCTTTGGGAGCAGAGGGTCGCAAGTTCAAATCTTGCAGCCCCGACCAATGTGCCTTTTTCTTTGATCGGGGTTGCCCCGGTCAAAGTTCGCGACGAATAGGGGAAGATTTGTCATGACCGCCCGTATTTCCCGTCCCGCCAAGACTGCCATGCAATCCGGAAAAGCGAAGACGGATCGCTGGCTTTTGGAATTCACGCCCGAACATCCGACCCAGATTGACCCTTTGATGGGCTGGTCGGGATCTGATGAGACGCTGACGCAAGTGAAGTTGTGGTTCGCGAGCCGGGATGAAGCGATCGCCTATGCCGCACGCCATGGCATCGCGGCTGAGGTCGAAGAACCTCAGGACGCTAAGCGCCGCTCAATGTCGTATTCGGATAATTTCAAATCGAACCGCATCGGCTCTTGGACGCATTGATCGCGCTCATTTTGTTCAGGCTCTTCTTGAACGGGACTCCATAGCTCAGCTGGATAGAGCAGCCGCCTTCTAAGCGGCAGGTCGGAGGTTCGAATCCTCCTGGAGTCGCCATATTGCGCTTCTGCTCTAGAATAAGAGGCTCTGCCGTTGTGACCTCTGTGCCAGATTTTCTTGAAAGTCTCGAAGCGGCGCTCGCGCGGTGTCATCATCTGCTCGACGATGCGGCATCACGTCGGGATGCGCCCATGCACACCCCTGTTGTCTCTACTTTGGGTGTTGATGGTCAACCGCGTAGCCGCGTTGTAGTCTTACGCGCCTTTAATGCACCGAATAACGCGTTGCGCTTTCATACCGATCGGCGATCGGATAAAGCACGAGAACTTTCATTAGATCCTCGCATCGCGATGCTCTTTTATGATCCTGCCGAAAAAATGCAGATGCGGATCGAAGGCAACGCGACGCTGCATAGCGATGATGAGATCGCCGATGAAGCGTGGCGCAGTTCACAAGCCATGAGCAAATTATGTTACGCGACAGAGCCGCCTCCCGGTGCTCTACTTTCTCATGCTCATGCATTTGATTTGCCGCGAGATCGTGCCGCAGCGGAAATTGGCCGTCCGAACTTTATGGCGATATCGGTGTCAGTAGCCGCGCTCGAATGGCTATGGCTGGGCGCCGGCGGACACCGCCGCGCGCTTTATCGATTCAAACAATCCGGCATCAATGCGTCTTGGCTCGTCCCTTGAAAATCAACCCGCCGCGCGCAACCGCGAAAAGCCCGCATCGAGATCGATTTTAAGATCCTCGACGTCTTCAAGACCAATCTGGATGCGCAGGGCAGGGCCGCCCGGTTCCCATTTCGTGACAGACCGATAGGTGCTGCAATCAAAGGGGATGATCAGGCTTTCAAATCCGCCCCAAGAATATCCCATGCCGAATAAAGCAAGGTCATCCAGCATGGCCGCAACAGCTTTTTGAGAGACAGGCTTCAATATAATCGAGAAGAGGCCGGATGATCCTTTGAAGTCACGCTTCCAAATCTCGTGTCCCGGGCAATCGGGTAAGGCCGGATGCAAAACTTTCAACACTTCAGGTCGTGCTTTCAGCCAGTGAGCCATATCAAGCGCGGCTTTTTCCTGTTCTTTCAAGCGAAGCAGCATAGAACGCATGCCGCGCAGGGCGAGGAACATATCTTCGGGACCCGCGCAAATAGCCATGGCATCATAGGTGTCGCGCAGCGCGGTCCATGATCTTTCATTCGCAGAAACAAGCCCAAGCAATAGATCAGAGTGACCAGAAAGATATTTCGTTCCAGCTTCAATAGCGAGATCAACGCCCATCTCATGAGGCGGAAAGAAGAAGGGCGTTGCCCATGTATTGTCCATAATAACGGTGGCATTGTGGGCGTGCGCGATACGAGCGATGGTCGGGACGTCTTGAACTTCGAAACTTTGTGAACCAGGAGCTTCAGTAAATACCGCGGCAGTGTTGGGTTTGAACAGTGCGGCAATTCCCTCGCCAATCATCGGGTCAAAATAAGTTGTCTCGACGCCAAACCGCTTGAGGAAGCCTTCGCAAAAATGGCGCGTCGGGCGATAGACGCTGTCGGTTACAAGAAGATGATCGCCTGCCTTCAAACAGGATAAAAGTGCCAGACTGCAGGCCGCGAGTCCTGATCCAACACAAACCGTGCCTTTTGCGCCGGCAATCGCACTCCAGGCGCTTTCAAGCGCGTCGCTCGTTGGTGTTCCGAGGGTGCCATAAATATAACGATTTGAGCGCGCGAGCAGGGCTTCCATTGTCGGCGCCAACACCGTCGAGCCACGATAAATCGGGGTGTTGACGAAGCCGTGCTGCTCCCATGGGTCACGTCCGGCATAAACGAGCTTGGTGCGGTCCTTGAGGCGATTGAAGGCCGCCTGCGTCATTTTGTCTTTCATTTGTTCTCTTTCATCCCTGAATCTAGGCATTGGACGCCAGTTTAGGCGGGTTGGTCAAGGATTCGAGCCAAAAATTGTGCAAGGGACTAAGTAATTCCCTTGACCCTTGTGCCCGTTCAAAATCTAATGACTGCTATGCCCGCGCGGCATGGATCGGACGGATGCATTCTGCATCCCGGACCTTTGAATTGGAGGATTGTATGAAGAAATTGATTGCAGCGGCCGTTGTGGCTGCCGCCAGCGTAGGGCTTGTAACGGCAGCATCCGCCGGCACGCTCGATAACGTGAAGGCAAAGGGCCAAGTTGTTTGCGGCGCGAATCCAGGAACGGCTGGTTTCGGGGTTCCGGATCAGAAGGGCAATTGGACGGGTCTCGATGTGGATTATTGCCGCGCGATTGCCGCTGCGATTTTTAATGATCCAACCAAAGTTAAATTCGTTCCGCTTTCTTCGAAGGATCGGTTCACCGCTCTCGCTTCGGGTGAAGTTGACGTGTTGATCCGTAACTCCACATGGACCATGTCTCGTGAAACCACGCTCGGCATCATTTGGGCCGGCGTGAACTTCTATGACGGTCAGGGCTTCATGGTGAACAAGAAGCTCAATGTGAAGTCTGCCAAGGAATTGAACGGCGCATCGATCTGCGTTCAGCAAGGCACAACGACCGAATTGAACCTCGCCGACTATTTCCGTTCGAACAAGATGGACTATAAAGTCGTAACATTCGGCACTTCAGAAGAAGCGTTGAAGGCTTATGACTCAGGCCGTTGCGACAGCTACACGACCGACCGTTCGGGCCTCGCCGCGGACCGTCTTTCGATGGCCAAGCCTGATGATCACATCATTCTTCCGGAAGTGATTTCGAAAGAGCCGCTCGGTCCGGTTGTCCGTCAGGGCGACGATCAATGGCTCAATCTCGTGAAGTGGGTGCACTACGCACTTCTCACGACCGAAGAACTCGGCATCAACTCAAAGAATATCGATGAGAAGGTTAAGGCGGAAGATCCGGAAGTTAAGCGCGTTCTCGGCACCGAAGGTAAGTTCGGCGAGTCGCTTGGTCTTTCGAACGCTTGGGTTGTTCAGATCGTGAAGGGCGTCGGCAATTACGAAGAGCTCTTCGAGCGCAATGTTGGACCGAACACCCCACTCCAGCTCGCCCGTTCGTCGAACGCGCTCTGGTCAAAGGGTGGACTGCAATACGCACCGCCAATTCGCTGATCTCGTTATCCGGCGGAGCTTAAGGCTCCGCCGGTTTTCTATCGGCTATTTTCGTTTATCTGAAGGGGCGAAACACTATGAGCGTCGATATTGGCGGGCGCCCATCAGAGGCTAAGGTCGTTTTCTATAACGATCCACGCATTCGCAGTTTGTTTTTTCAGCTTCTTCTTTTGGGATTGATTGTCGCGCTGTTTTGGTTTGCGTATGACAACACCGTTGCCAATCTCAGAAAACGTAATATTGCGCAGGGCTTTGCTTTTTGGGATGTCGAAGCGGGCTTCGATATCAGCCAAACCCTCATCTCTTATAGTGCGGCGTCCTCTTATGGTCGTGCCTTTTGGGTGGGGCTTCTCAACACGATGCTTGTTTCGCTCGTAAGTATTTTTTTTGCAACCATTCTTGGGGTGATCATTGGCATTCTGCGCTTGTCGCGGAATTGGCTCGTGGCAAAATTGGCGACGGTATATGTAGAAATTTTTCGCAATGTGCCGCTGCTTCTTATTCTCTATTTCTGGTATCGTGGCGTTTTAGGACTTCTCCCCGAACCGCGTGACTCTATCAAATTGCCAGCCGATATTTTTCTCAATACGCGCGGCCTCTTGATGCCGAAGCCTGTTTTTGCCGAAGCGTTTGTGTATCCCTTGATCGCATTTGTGAGCACCGTCATTCTCGGCGCCGTTTTGTTCTGGTGGGCCCGTCGCGTTCAGGCGCGGACAGGTCAGCGGCCTAAGGCAGGATTATTCTCAACGAGTATGATCATTGGCTTGCCGTTAATTGTCTTCTTTCTCTCCGGTTCACCTTTGAGTTTTGACGTACCCGTGCAAGGACGCTTCAACGCGTCAGGGGGCATGACTCTTCCCCCTGAATTTGTGTCGTTGGTGATCGGCCTGACAACTTACACGGCTGCCTTTATCGCTGAGAATGTTCGCGCCGGTATCATTGCGATTTCGAAGGGACAAACGGAAGCCGCACAGGCGTTGGGTCTCAGCCATGGTCAAACCATTCGTCTGGTCATCATGCCGCAAGCGCTGCGCGTGATTGTACCGCTTTTGAACAGTGAATATCTCAGCCTCACTAAAAACTCATCGCTTGGCGTTTCAATCGGTTATCCCGATCTCGTCAACGTCTTCACCGGTACGGTGCTCAATCAAACGGGGCAAGCGGTGGAGATGGTGTCGGTGACGATGCTTGTTTATCTCACGCTCAGTCTTTTGACGTCGGCTTTCATGAATTGGTTTAACCGCCGCGTGGCCTTGGTGGAGCGGTGATATGAGCGTTAACTCAGAGATGAATTTCGTACGTTCACGCTTTAGCGAACCGCTTCCGCCACCGATGCGGACCTCGGGAATTTTTCATTGGGCACGTGAGAATCTGTTTTCTTCAGTTCTGAATTCCCTAATGACGATTCTGATTTTATTTTTCCTTTATCAAGTCATTCCGGGACTGATTGATCGTTTGATCCTTTCGGCGGTATGGACTGCGAATAGCAGCAAGGATTGTAATCCTGAACTTTTGGGTCATCCGGTGGGTGTGTGCTGGGGCTT
>CANGPA010000012.1 GCA_947455645.1 Hyphomicrobiales bacterium
AAAGGTGTCGTCAATAAATTCGTAGAATTCTATGGCGACGGCTTGAACGCGATGACACTCGCTGATCGCGCAACGATTGCGAATATGGCACCCGAATATGGTGCGACTTGCGGCTTCTTTCCCGTTGATGGTGAGACGCTCAATTATCTGACCATGACAAGCCGCAAATCAGCACGCATCGCGCTGGTTGAAAAATATGCGAAGGCGCAAGGTCTCTTCCGCACCAAGACATCACCCGATCCGGTGTTCACCGATACGCTTCAACTTGATCTTGGTTCGGTGACGCCGTCGCTTGCAGGTCCGAAGCGTCCGGAAGGCCGCGTTGCGTTGACCGATGCGAAGACCGGATTTGTTGCTGCGATGGAAGCGGAATATAAAAAGGCGGAAACGCTTTCGGCGCGCTATAAAGTCGAAGGCAAGAATTTCGACATCGGCCATGGCGATGTTGTGATTGCCGCCATCACGTCCTGCACCAATACTTCCAACCCGTCGGTGTTGATTGGCGCGGGCCTTTTGGCACGCAATGCGGTTGCTAAAGGCATCACGGTGAAGCCATGGGTGAAGACCTCTCTTGCACCGGGATCGCAAGTGGTTGCAGAATATTTGTCGAAAGCCGGATTGCAGAAAGATCTCGACAAGCTCGGCTTCAATCTCGTTGGCTTCGGCTGCACGACCTGCATCGGTAATTCAGGACCGCTGCCGACAGAGATTTCGAAAGCGATCAATGACAATGGCGTTGTCGCTGCAGCCGTGATTTCGGGCAATCGCAATTTCGAGGGTCGTGTGTCACCCGACGTTCAAGCAAATTATCTCGCTTCGCCGCCGCTCGTTGTGGCTTACGCGCTTGCCGGTTCGGTTCAGATCGATCTCACCAAAGAACCGATTGGCACCGATAAAAAGGGCAAGCCCGTCTATCTCAAAGATATCTGGCCGACGAATAAAGAAATCGAGACCTTCATCGCCAAAAATGTCACGAAGAAAATCTTCAAGGAAAAATATGGCGATGTGTTCCGTGGCGATGTGAATTGGCGCAAGGTGAAAGCACCGACCAGCCAAACCTATGCGTGGGAAAATGCATCCACCTATGTGCAGAACCCGCCTTACTTCACAGGCATAACAAAAACAGCGAAGCCCGTGACCGACATTACGAATGCGCGCATTCTCGGTCTCTTTGGCGATAAGATCACAACCGATCACATCTCGCCAGCGGGATCGATCAAAGCGGCATCACCTGCCGGTAAATATCTTCTCGCCAACAAAGTGGATCCCGCCGATTTCAATCAATACGGAACGCGGCGAGGCAACCACGAAGTGATGATGCGCGGCACCTTCGCCAATATCCGCATCAAGAACTTCATGGTGAAAGATGCAGACGGCTCGACACCGGAAGGTGGATTGACGGTGCATTATCCCTCGGGCACGCGCCAGTCGATCTATGACGCCGCCATGCAGTATGAAAAAGACGAGACACCACTCGTTGTGTTTGCGGGTGTTGAATATGGCAATGGCTCATCACGCGACTGGGCGGCTAAGGGCACCAATCTTTTGGGCGTCCGCGCGGTTGTGGCGCAAAGCTTCGAGCGTATCCATCGCTCCAACCTCGTAGGTATGGGCGTGGTACCGTTCGTCTTCGAGGAAGGCACAAGCTGGAACACGCTCGGTCTCAAAGGCGACGAAACGGTTTCGATCCCGGGCCTCACATCTGTGAAGCCGCGTCAGAAAATGGAACTCTTGATCACGGATGCGCAAGGCAAGGTGACAAAGGTTCCGGTGATTTGCCGCATCGATACGCTTGATGAGATCGAGTATTTCAAGAATGGCGGTATTTTGCACTATGTGCTGCGTCAGCTCGCGGCATAAGCCGAACGCGCTTTAGAGATAAAAAACCCGCCGGAGCAATCCGGCGGGTTTTTTGTTTGAGCAGTTTAGAATACTAAGGACGAACCCGCGCCGTGATCTCGATCTCAACTTTCATTTCGGGGCGCAACAATCCTGCAACAATGTAAATGCCGCCTGCGGGGCGGATTTCACCAAGCACCTCGCCGCATACCGCAAGCACAGGCTCGCAATAGGCGCGATCTGTCACAAAATATTGCGCACGCAGAATTTGATGCATCGATGAGCCTGCTTCTTTCAGAACGGCTTCAACGGTTTTGAATATGTTACGCGTTTGCTCAGCCGGATCATCCGGCAAGATCATGGTCTTATAATCATAACCGGTCGTACCTGAGATAAAGACGAGATCGCCGTCGACAACGGCGCGCGAATAGCCGAAGGATTTTTCGAAAGGTGATCCGGTAGAAATCAAACGACGCATCGTCATGAAATTTTTGAACCCAGGGACTTCCGGTTTGCATTTAAAAAATCGTCAAGAGACAAGATCCCTTAATTGAGCAAAGGCGACCATGCAGGGTCGGACGAGAAATTTTGCGTTGGGACCTGAACCTCAACGCGCCCTGTTGTATCGACCATAAAGACATGAGAACCGGCATTGCCTGCCTGATCCCGGAAGAACATCAGATAACGGCCATTAGGCGCCCAGGTTGGGCCTTCATTGTGAAAGCCCTCTGTGAGAATGCGCTCGCCCGATCCATCGGGTTTCATGATGCCAATCGCAAATGTGCCAGCCTTCTGACGTGTGAAGGCAATATAATCACCCTTGGGCGACCAGACGGGCGTTGAATAACGGCCTTCGCCAAAGGAGATGCGTTTGGCGGCGCCACCGCCCGCGGGCATCACATAGATTTGCTGCGTTCCACCGCGATCTGATTCAAACACAATCTGTGATCCATCCGGTGAATAAGAGGGCGATGTATCAATCGCATTTGAATCGGTAAGCCGTGTGGTGGCGCGTGAGCGCAGATCCATCGCATAAATATTGGAAGCCGAACCCTTGGCGAGACTCATCACGACTTTCTGACCATCGGGTGAGAAGCGTGGTGCGAAGGTCATGCCCGGAAAATCACCCACAACTTCGCGTTGCTTAGTATCGGCATTGATCACATAAACTTTCGGATCGCCATCGCCGAAGGACATATAGGCAACTTCTTGCGAATTGGGCGAGAAGCGTGGCGTGACCACGAGTTCACTTCCGTCGGTGAGATAACGCATATTCGCGCCGTCTTGATCCATAATGGCAAGGCGCTTGACGCGTTTGTCTTTCGGCCCTGTCTCATCGACAAAGACAACACGCGTGTCGAAAAAGCCCTTCTCACCAGTCAAGCGCGAATAGATTCCATCCGAAATAATATGCGATACACGACGCCACAAAACGGGATCGGTGACATATTGTTGGCCGTTTAACTGTTGGCCGGCAAGCACATCCCATAAGCGGAATTCCGTTTTGATTTTGCCTGAGGCATCTTTGGTCACGCGCCCCGTAACCAAAGCTTGCGCATTGATGGCTTTCCATGATGCGAAATTGGGTGTTGCATCGAAATTGATATTTTTTTCGATAAAAGCGGCTTTATCGATTGGCTGGAAAATTCCAGATCGTTTGAGATTGTTGCGGATGATTTCGCTCACCTGAGCAGCGCTTGCCGGATCAGTGCCGGTGAAATCGGCAATCGCAATCGGCATTGGCTGAAAATTGCCCTTATCAACCGTGATCGACAATTCCGCATATGCTGTGGTGTTGAACGTTGTCAAAGCAAGAACAGCGAGAGCAAGACCAGCGAAGACGGGGCGAATGATACGCGGCATGACATAATCCTTGAAGCGGAGCGCAGGAATAACAAAACAAGTGGGACTCAATAAGACCGTCATTAGAGCATCGCCTTCATATCAAATGTGACAGCGAGACTTTTCCAATCGGAATAATAGGATTTGAATTGCGGCGGAATCGTAAACGGCGCGCATTGGCGAATGGCCCGAATGGCGCTTTCCTCCATCGCGCGCATGGACGGGTCGCTGCTCGACTCGATGGCAGCAGGAATCCCGTCCAGCGATCCGTCGTCGCGCAATCCAATCCGGATCATTGGACGCAAATTATCGGCCCCCGTCACCCAAGCGGGCGGGCTCCAGCATTTGCCAATCTGATCGCGCAAAAGCCCGGCGAGTTGGTCGCGCTGGCTCAAGCTGAGTTTCGATGCCGTTCCGGTCGAACTGCCCGCGGTTGCAGTTTTTGAAACCTCGGTCGCGGTTGAGGCGGATTTCTGCGGCGTCTCTTTCGATTGCAGCAATTTTTCGAGCGCCGTCGCGTCGAAGTTCGGCTCCGCCTTTTTGGGCGTATCGGCAGGCTTTTGCGGCTGCGCCTTTTTCTGCTGCTCCAGCATTTTGGCAAGCTGATCCGGCTCGAATTTCGGCGGCTCGGGTTTGGGTGGTTCAGGTTTGGGCGGCGGTGCCTGTTTCAGCCCGTCCGGCTTCGGCTCTTCCGGTGTCGGCT
Organism: Hyphomicrobiales bacterium; assembly: GCA_947455645.1. Classification (GTDB taxonomy): domain Bacteria; phylum Pseudomonadota; class Alphaproteobacteria; order Rhizobiales; family Beijerinckiaceae; genus CAIUPE01. The sequence continues at coordinate 4,385 of CANGPA010000012.1, forward strand.
GAGGCTTGGGCTCCGGCGGTTTGGGTTCCGGCGGTGCGGGTGTCGGCGGCGGCGGCGTTACCGGTTTTACCTCCGGTTTGGGCTCGGGCTGTGGCTCCGGCGGTTTGGCCGGCGGTGTTGGAATATCTTTCTTAGCCTCGCCCGAGTCGGGCTTGGGCGCGGGCTGATCGGCCTGTTTATCGGCTTTGATTTTTTGTTCGGGTTTGACGAGTTTCACCGTCTTGTCGCCCTTGGTCAGCGCGGTGAGTTCATCCGGCGTGATCATATCAACCGCAATTGATTCCGGTTGTTCCTCGAAATTAGGCGCGGAGGTGAAGGCAATCAAAGTCGCAAGCAAAAGCGCCGCGTGGATCGCGGCGGAGAGCGGAATGCCAGGTTCGGACCAGTTGATCTTCACCGGTTTCGATCCGTCATTTCGTTTGCATAGGCTCGTTGACGAGCGCGACCTTCTTGTATCCCGCAGCCGTCAGCGCAGCCATCACTTCGGCCACTTTGCCATAGGCAATCGCTTTATCACCGCGCACGAAAATGCGTTCTTCGGGGCCGGTTTTCGCAATCGCCTGTAATTTGGGAACAAGCTCGGAGATGCTCGTCTCGGTATCCATCAAATAAAGTTTGCCATCCGCTTTCAGCGAAACGATGAGCGGTTGCTTATCGACATTGAGGGAAGCCGCACCCGTCTGCGGCAGATCAAGCGGCACGCCCGTCGTGAGCATGGGCGCAGCAACCATGAAGATGATCAGCAAAACGAGAATGACGTCGATGAAGGGCGTCATATTGATGTCGGACATCGGCTGATGTCGCCGACCGCCGCGCCGTCGGCGACCGCCGCCACCCCCTCCGCCTGCTGTTGCCATGGCCATTGGTTAAGGCTCCCCGTCAGCCGGCAATACGTTGATCAACATGGCGCGACAGGATTGCCGAAAACTCATCCGCAAACCCCTCGAGCCGAGATTGTTGTTTGGCCGCGCGCGATTGCAACCAATTATATGCGATAACGGCCGGAATGGCGGCGAATAGGCCAATCGCCGTTGCAAACAAGGCCTCCGCAATACCGGGGGCAACCACCGCAAGCGATGTGTTTTTCGAAGCGGCAATGCCGCGGAATGCGGTCATGATTCCCCATACGGTGCCAAACAGGCCCACGAAGGGCGAGGCTGATCCGATGGTCGCCAAAACCAGTAATTTAGATTCAAGCCGCCCGACTTCGCGCTGGATCGTCACATCAAGCACTTTGTCGATACGCTGTGTGAGATTCATGAAAGAAGACGCATTGGCTTGGAGCGAGCGTTTCCATTCGCCCATAGCGGACATGAACACCGCCGCCATATCGTGATTGTCGCGATCTTTCAGCGTATCATAAAGCTCATCGAGCGACTGGCCGGACCAGAATACATCTTCGAACCGATCCATCGCGGCTTGGGTGCGCGCATACAACATCGATTTGTCGATGATGATGCCCCAACACCAGATGGACGCGCCCAGAAGCCCCAGCATGACCAGCTTGACGACAAAGGCCGCCTGCCAAAACATACTCCAGAGCGTGATGTCACTTGTGGCTGCGGCAACACCATTGGCGACGATCTCAGTGGCTTCCATGCTGATTTTCCTGGCTTATCGGTCTGGCATCTGACTTCGGTTGCGCGCTGCGCATGAAGCGCGACGGGACTGACGCGCGAGGGGAATGACGCGTAAATCCGGCAAAACAAGGGCCGAATCGTCACATACCCAAACCCGAGCGACGGATCGCTCTGTTCAGACATCATCAATGTTAACGGAGTGTTACGATCAGGCGCTCGTGATCACTTGGGCGCAAGTTTCATGCGTAATTCAGGCGGCAATCGTGCGGCGCGGCCGTCTGCAACCAAGGCAACCAGAACCTCGGCCGTTAAAAGGGGCTCCTCGTTCAAGAGAATGCGCTGATGCAACAAAAGCGACGCGCCCTTAATCGTACCGATCCGTGTTTCGACCGTCACACTATCGTCCATACGCGCGGGCTTGAGCCACTCAATCGCCATCCGCCGCACGGCGAAAGACAAAGCACCCTTTCCGCCTTCGCCATAAAGTGCGGCCTGATCAATGCCGCAAGCGCGCAAAGTTTCAGTTCGCCCGCGCTCGAGAAAGCGCAGATAAGACGCATGATAAACGACGCCGGAAAAATCCGTATCTTCATAATAGACGCGGATGGAGAGACGATGCGGCAAACGCTCCGTCATGACCTTAGTCCTCATCCGTGAACAAGCCGAATTGCGGAAGGTCACGCTTGGGCTCTGCAAGGCCCAAATGTTTGAAGGCAAGCGCGGTTAAAACGCGGCCGCGCGGTGTGCGCTGCAAGAAGCCCTGCTGAATGAGATAAGGTTCGATAATATCTTCAATCGCATCACGGGGCTCTGACAGAGCAGCCGCAATCGTCTCAATCCCAACGGGGCCACCACCGAAACTCGTCGCAACAAGATTGAGATAACGCTGATCCATAATATCAAGACCAATAGCATCCACATCGAGCATGCGCAGCGCTTTGTCAGCGATCTCGCGTGTGACCGCTGCAACACCATCAACAATGGCAAAGTCGCGCACGCGACGCAGCAAGCGACCCGCAATACGCGGTGTGCCCCGTGCGCGCCGCGCGATTTCATTCGCGCCGTCATCCGTCATCGGCACACCCAACACGCGTGCCCCGCGCCGCACGATGAGATCAAGTTCATCAACCGTATAAAAATTCAAACGGATCGGAATACCGAAACGGTCGCGCAACGGTGTTGTTAAAAGTCCTGCACGGGTTGTGGCGCCCACAAGTGTGAATTTCGCAAGATCAATTTTCACAGACCGCGCCGCAGGACCTTCACCGATAATCAAATCAAGTTGAAAATCTTCCATGGCCGGATAAAGAATTTCTTCAACCGAAGGATTGAGCCGATGAATCTCGTCAATGAACAATACATCGCGTTCTTCGAGATTGGTGAGTTGTGCGGCAAGATCACCAGCTTTTGCGATGACAGGGCCTGATGTCGAGCGGAAATTGACGCCCAATTCACGCGCAACAATTTGCGCGAGTGTTGTTTTTCCTAAACCAGGAGGGCCGACAAACAGCACATGGTCAAGCGCTTCCTTGCGGGCTTTAGCGGCTTCTATAAACACTTTCAAATTGGCGCGCGCCGCGGCCTGTCCGGTAAAATCATCAAGCACCAAAGGCCTGAGCGATGTATCGAGATCATCATCCCGCTTTTCTGATGTCATCAAACCGGGACGTGTCACTTGGCCAACTCCTTCAGGCCCTGACGAATGAGCGCCGATGTTTCAGCGCTATCTCCAAGGGCTTTTACCGCCGCCGCAATCGCACTCATCGCGGAGGCTTGCGGATAGCCGAGATTGACCAGAGCCGAAATGGCGTCTGCCACAGGTTTAGGGGCCGCGCGTTCATTCACCGCCGTTGCCAATTGTGACAAACCAAGATCAATCGCTGCAAATGACGGTGACTTATCTTTGAGTTCAACGACAATACGTTGCGCGAGTTTCGGCCCCACGCCCGGTGCGCGCGCAATCATCGCTTTGTCTTGCGTGCCGATAGCGGTTGCGATTTCACCACCCGATAAAATCGATAAAATGGCGAGCGCGACTTTAGCGCCGACGCCTTGCACGCTTTGGAGAAGACGAAACCACTCACGCTCCTGCTCGGTGGTAAATCCAAAGAGGCGAATGGCGTCTTCACGCACTTGGGTCTCGATGAACAAGATCACGGCAGACCCATTGGTTAGCGTTTGTAACGTGCGCGACGATGCCTGCACGACATAGCCCACACCATGCACGTCAATGAGCGCATGATCGTCGCCAATACCGTCGATTGTTCCCTTGAGTTTGCCGATCATGCCTCTGCCTTTTTGCGCTTATGGGCGAGGCGGTCCTCGACAAGAGCGGCCATTAATTTTGCGTCATCTTCGGCGCGCGCCTGTAATCCTTCAATCACACCTTCAACATCAGCGTCGCTACGATTCTGGCTGACTTTCCATTTGCCATGCATTGCAGTGATTGTGAGTTCAATACCGACAATGCCGCGCATTTGCGCGTCGATATAGGGCACAGGCGCATCATCCACCGCCCATGGTTTAGGATAAGCCCCTTCCATCATATCGGTGAGATCACGAATTTGCCGCGCGAGCCATGACGCGTCTTCGATAGCACGTGCATGGCCGCGCACTTGCACCATGGCGTAATTCCAAGTCGGGACAACTTTGCCCGTCTCGCGCTTGGTTTCATACCAGCCCGGATGCACATAATGTTGCGCGCCTTGAAAAACGACGAGCGCATCAAGGCCGTCGCCAATCTCTTTCCATTGACCATTCGCGCGCGCGACATGGCAACGCAGAACACCGTGTTCACCGGCTTCGGGATCAATCGCAAACGGAATGGGGTTGGCCACCAAACCGGAGGCGCCGCCCGTGATCAACATACCGAGCGGAAAAGCGCGGATGAGTCCCTGCATTGCAAGCGGACTGTCTTCATTGAAATGCGGCGGTTGATACATCGAGCGCTTGATCCAGAAGATGAGAACGAACAGGGAATATAGACGGATTCGGTTCTAAAAAGACAGTGGGTGTCGGGTGATCAATCGCGTGCCTGCATCCGCGCTGCCATCCCGCGATGTTGCGCATGGGTGATCGCAATGGCGAGCGCATCGGCGGCATCAGGCGTTTTTGCATCCGATTTCGGCAAGAGCACTTTGATCATCATATGGATCTGATCCTTATCGGCATGACCAGCACCGACAATGGTTTTCTTCACAAGATTGGGGGCATATTCGGCGACGCTTAAACCGGCCAAAGCCGGCGCGAGAACCGCCACGCCGCGGGCTTGTCCGAGTTTTAAGGTTGCACGTGCATCCTTGTTGACGAAGGTCTCTTCGACCGCGGCTTCGTCCGGTTTGAAATTCGCAAGCACCTGCGCAAGCCCGTCATGGATTTGCCGCAAGCGTTCTGAAAGTGCGGCTTTATCATCAGGCTTGATTGTGCCGCAGGCCACAAAGGACAATCGCGCGCCTTCGGTATCGATCACACCCCAACCCGTATTGCGAAGGCCGGGATCAATACCAAGAATGCGGATGATCGCCATGTGTTGCGATCAGCCCCCGAGCTTCGCCATAAATGCGTCAGAGAATTCGGCATTTGAAAACACACGTTGCACGTCGTCGTTTTCTTCCAAATTATCGAGAAGCTTCATGATCTTCTCGCCCGCTTCGTCATCCACGGAAATATAGTTTTGCGGCCGCCAGACGAGACCCGCTTTGCGTGGTTCACCAAATTTATCCTCGAGCGCTTTGGCAACGTCGCGCAAGGATTCCATCGAGGTTACAACTTCGTGCCCATCTTCGGATGTTGCCACATCATCGGCACCCGCATCGATTGCGGCTTCCATCATCTGGTCTTCGCTTGCAACTTTAACGTCAAACTCGATCACACCGACGTGATCGAACATGAAGGAGACCGCGCCTGTTTCAGCAAGAGCACCACCGGCCTTGGTAAAATAGGAGCGCACTTCTGATGCCGTGCGGTTGCGATTGTCGGTCAACGCTTCGATGACCACAGCAACACCACCGGGTGCGTAACCTTCATAGCGAATTTCTTCGTAATTTTCGGCGTCGCCGCCAAGCGCCTTTTTAATCGCGCGCTCGATATTATCCTTCGGCATGTTTTCCGCGCGCGCAGCCTGAATGGCGGCACGCAGACGCGGATTCATATTCGGATCCGGCAAGCCCATTTTCGCGGATACGGTGATTTCGCGCGCGAGCTTTGAAAACATTTTCGACCGCATCGCGTCCTGTTTGCCCTTGCGATGCATGATGTTCTTAAACTGGGAATGGCCGGCCATGTCTGTCCTTGACTTCGTCTTGAGCGGATTTGGAATTCGTCTTGAGCGGTTTGAAGATGGACGCGCTTATAGAGCGCGAGAGGTTGAAAATAAAGGCGGGGGCCAAAAGCGGAGCGGGTCAGCTCTCCCAGAAATCGGGCAATGCAGGGGAGAGGCCCGGACCGATCCGCACCGGCGCGATGGCGATGGCAAGACCCGTCCGGTCATCGGTTTCAACCGCAACGCCCGATAGCGTGCCCTCGCCATTGGCGGCCTCAAGCCGCGCGCCGGGCGTCTTTTCAACAAAGCGGCGCACCGCCTCCTCATGCGCCATGCCGAGAATAGAATCATAATCGCCACACATCCCCGCATCAGACAGATAGCCGGTACCCTGCGGCAAAATCCGGTGATCGGAGGTGGGCACATGGGTATGGGTGCCCACGACCAAGGAAACGCGGCCATCGAGATAGCGTGCCATGGCCTGCTTCTCGCTGGTGGCCTCGCCATGGAAATCAACGAGGATCGCATCGACGAATTGCCCGAGCGGGGCCTCGGTCACCGCGCGATCCACTGCGGCGAAAGGATCATCCAGCGCATCCATGAAGAGACGCGCCATCGCATTGATGACCATGACCCGCGCGCCGGTGGGCGTGTCGATGATCGTGGCGCCGCGTCCGGGTGTTGTGGGCGGATAATTGATCGGGCGCAGCAATTTTGGCTGCCGTTCAATAAAAACAAGCGCCTCGCGCTGGTCAAAGGAGTGATTGCCCAAGGTCACCACGTCAGCGCCCGCGTCGATGAGGTCGTTGCAAATCACCTCGGTGATGCCGAAACCGCCTGCGGCATTTTCGCCGTTGATCACAACGCAATCGAGCGACCAGCGCCGACGCAACCCCGGAAGCGCATCGAGCACGGCATTGCGGCCGGGTCGGCCAACAACATCGCCGAGAAAAAGCAAGCGCACGCGAAAAACTCCTGAGAAAAAGCTGATATCGTCCTCGCATGACCGGTGAATTCTGTCATGTTGAATTCTGGCATGCGGGGTTACAAACTCTTGTCCTAACCCGGTTAACGTTACGGCTTCACATTGATCCATAACGCCTGATGCGATAGAGGATCAAAACTCAATCGCATTTTGAACGTAAGAGGGATTTATGGCCAGTCACGATCACGCCGCCGGTTCCGGAATGGATTACCCAGAACATGAGCGCACCTATGAGCGCTTTGTTGGCCTTGTGAAATGGGGCACCATCGCGATTGTCGCGTTGCTCGTTGTGATGGCGTTGACCCTGATCTGATCCGCTTTTTTCTTGCAGGATCGCCCCACAGGATCGCCCGATTGGGGCATGGTACTTTGCGCCGGATGGATCGAGAAAGACAGGGACAGCCATGAAAATTGCCGTCATTTCGGAAACGGTCGGCCTCGAGACGCGTGTCGCGGCGACGCCGGATACGATTAAGAAGCTGATTGCGCTGGGCGCGACGGTTTCAGTACAAGCGGGCGCCGGAACGTCTTCCGGCATTCCGGACGCGGATTATGCTGCAGCTGGCGCAACCATCGCAAACACCGCCAAAGACACTCTGTCTGACGCGGCGATTGTGCTGAAAGTACGCCGCCCCTCAGACGCTGAAATCGCGCTCACGCCGAAAGGCGCGCTCGTATTCGGCATCATGGACCCCTATGATTCGGCAGAAGCCTTGGCCGCCATGGCCCAAGCGGGACTTTCTGCCTTTTCGATGGAATTGATGCCGCGCATCACCCGCGCACAGGTCATGGATGTGCTCTCGAGCCAGGCCAATCTGGCCGGATATCGGGCTGTGATCGATGCATCCTCGGCCTATGGCCGGGGCATGCCGATGATGATGACGGCGGCAGGGACGGTTCCGGCCGCAAAAGTCTTTGTGATGGGGGCGGGCGTTGCCGGCCTTCAGGCCATCGCGACGGCGCGGCGCCTGGGCGCCGTGGTTACCGCCACCGATGTGCGGCCCGCAGCCAAAGAACAGGTCGCTTCGCTTGGCGCGAAATTCGTAGCCGTCGAGGATGACGAGTTCAAACAGGCCGAAACGGCCGCCGGCTATGCCAAGCCGATGTCGGCGGAGTATCAGGCCAAACAGGCGGCCCTTGTCGCTGCCCACATCGCCAAACAGGATATTGTGATCACAACAGCCCTCATTCCGGGGCGCCCGGCACCCAAGCTCGTCAGCGAAGAGATGGTCAAATCGATGCGCGCGGGATCGGTGATCATCGATCTGGCGGTCGAGCGCGGCGGCAATGTGGCACTCTCCAAAGCGGGTGAAACGGTGGTAACCGAAAACGGCGTCTCGATCCTTGGACCGCTCAATCTACCGGGCCGTATCGCCGCCAGCGCCTCAGCCCTTTACGCCAAGAACCTGTTCGCCTTTCTTGAAACGATGATCGACAAGAAAGAGAAGGTGCTCGCGGTGAATTGGGACGATGAACTCGTCAAAGCGACCCTTTTGACGCGCGACGGTTCGGTCGTGCATCCAAATTTCCAATCAAAATCCTGACCTCACGGAGTCTCGCATGGCGACCGACACCGCTCAAATGCTGCACGACAAAGCGGCGGCTCTTGCCGATGCCGCAAAAGATCTCGCTGATATCGCGCAAGGTCTTGCGACCCAGGCCGGTTCCCTCGCGGGTGCCGCGGCTCACGGCGCAACCGGAGGCGCAATCGACCCCTTTGTGTTCGAACTGGCGCTGTTCGTTCTGGCCGTCTTTGTCGGCTATTTCGTGGTGTGGTCGGTGACGCCCGCGCTACACACACCGTTGATGTCAGTCACGAATGCGATCTCCTCCGTCATCGTCGTCGGCGCACTTTTGGCCATCGGCGTTGACGCGGCAACAGCGGGCGAAGACGGCGCACTGCCCGCGCGGCTTTTCGGCCTCGGCGCTTTGATCCTTGCGAGTGTGAACATCTTCGGTGGCTTCCTCGTCACCCAGCGGATGCTCGCTATGTATAAGAAGAAGGGTTGAGCCCATGTCCGGCAATATTTCCGCTCTTCTTTATCTCGCCTCAGGCATTCTTTTCATTCTGGCGTTGCGGGGGCTTTCCTCACCGGCAACATCACGGCAAGGCAATTTCTTTGGCATGATCGGCATGGCGATTGCCATGGTGACGACCTTGCTGATTTCGCCACCGACAAGCGTAACCGGTTGGGGTCTCTTGATCGTTGGCCTTGCGGTGGGTGGCGGCTTTGGCGCCATTCTCGCGCGCCGCATTGCGATGACCGCGATGCCGCAGCTTGTGGCCTTCTTTCACTCGCTGGTTGGTCTTGCCGCCGTGTTTGTTGCGGCCGGTGCACTTTATGCCCCCGAGGCGTTTCACATCACAACCGCGAGCGGCGGAATCAAAGTCGCAAGCATTGTTGAAATGTCGCTTGGCGTTGCGATTGGTGCGGTGACGTTTACCGGTTCGATTATCGCGTTTTTGAAACTCAACGGCAATATGAGCGGCAAGCCCATCATGTTGCCAAGCCGCCATGTGATCAACATCGCGCTTGCCGCCGGTTTGATTGTTTTGATCGTTCTCTTTATGCTCTCACAAAGCACGATCTTCTTCTGGTTGATTACGCTGGTTGCGCTTCTGCTCGGCATCTTGATCATTATTCCGATCGGTGGTGCGGATATGCCGGTCGTGGTTTCAATGCTCAACTCCTATTCGGGCTGGGCAGCCGCTGGCATCGGCTTTACGCTGTCGAATATGGCGCTGATCATCACCGGTGCCTTGGTGGGCTCATCGGGCGCCATTCTCTCCTACATCATGTGTAAGGGCATGAACCGGTCCTTCTTCTCCGTCATTCTCGGCGGCTTTGGAGGAGAGACATCATCTGCGGGCGCTGGCGTTGTTGAAACGCGGCCGGTCAAACAAGGCTCGGCAGAAGATGCAGCCTTCATGATGAAAAACGCCTCGAGCGTCATCATCGTACCGGGTTACGGCATGGCGGTGGCGCAGGCGCAACACGCGCTGCGCGAAATGGCCGACTTGCTCAAAAAGGAAGGCGTCGAAGTCAAATACGCCATTCATCCGGTTGCAGGTCGTATGCCCGGCCACATGAATGTGCTGCTCGCTGAAGCCAATGTTCCTTATGATGAAGTCTTCGAGCTTGAAGACATCAATTCGGAATTCGCGCAGACCGATGTCGCCTTTGTGATTGGTGCCAATGATGTGACCAATCCGGCAGCAAAGACAGATCCGCAATCGCCGATTTTCGGTATGCCGATCCTTGATGTTGAAAAGGCAAAGACCGTGCTCTTCATCAAGCGTGGTATGGGTTCAGGCTATGCGGGTGTGGAGAATGAATTGTTCTTCAAGGACAACACGCTGATGCTGTTTGCCGATGCCAAGAAGATGGTTGAAGAAATCAACAAAGCGCTTGGTCATTAAAAAATTCAGTCGCTAAAAATTAAAGCGACACAAAATCAAATGTCATCGATTGCCACACACCGCAATCGATGACATTTTTATGTGGTCAGAATAATTTCTTTCCGAAGAAAACGCCATTTGAGCTCGTGCCGCCGCTCAACCGCGCGAGCGCTTCTTTCGCAGTCGCATTGCTCATATCAACACCGAGTGCACGATTATATGCTTCCTTGGCGGCGTCTTTGTCGCCCTTCTTTTCGTTGGCAAGACCAAGGCCAAGCCAACCATCGACCAAATCAGGGTTCACATTCAAGCATGAGTTGAAATCTTCAATCGCGGAATCATATTTGCCGAGCGCAATCAGACTTTGACCACGCGAAAGATAAGGCGCTGCGACAAAGGGATCCCGGTCGATGGCCGCATCGAAATCATTGGTGGCTTTTTTGTGCAGGTCCTGCTTTTGAAAGATAAGACCACGCGCATGATAGGCTTGTGCCGATTCAGGATTAAGTTTGATCGCCTGAGTCAAATCGGCAATCGCTTCAGGAAACTTTCCCATTGACCGATAAAGATTGCCGCGACCGAGATAGGCGGCGCCATAGGACGCGTTGGCCATGATCGCGTGGTTGAAATCATTCAGCGCCAGATCATCTTGACCTTTCTGACGATAGGTCAATGCACGATTGGTGAATGCCGCGGAATAGCCCGGCTTCAACTCAATCGCCTTCGTAAAATCTTCTTCGGCTTTGAGATATTTGCCGACACGCGCATAGGCCGCACCACGCGTATTATACGCCGTAGCATCGCGCGGATTAGCCTCAATGACCGATGTCAGGGATTCGATATTGACCTTTGCGGTCTCTACATCCTTGTCCATTTCGGCAACCGAAATAATCGGTGCGGGCGCATTGGTTGTCGAACACGCCGCGAGTGTCAATGCGATCAGCGTCAGCGGGACATACCGGAAAAATGCGGAGGACTTTGTCAGGATCATGGTCCAGCTCCCAATGTCTTTAGAGACAAATTAAAACACAGGATCGAATGGTAGAAAGACGTTCGAGTCGATGCAAGAAACGCGCAGGAGCAAGAAACAAGTAAGAGCAAGAAACAGGTAAGAGCAAGAAACGGTATCAAGGCAAGAAAAAGGGCGCTCCTGAAAGGAACGCCCATATTCTGTTTCAGACGCTTGCCGCCAACAATCAGCGCGTAAACGTCTTTGGCTTTGGCGCCGGCAGAAGGCCTTCGCGCTGCAATTTCTTGCGGGTCAACTTGCGAGCGCGACGAACGGCTTCGGCCTCTTCGCGAACGCGCTTCTCGGACGGCTTTTCATAATGGCCGCGGAGCTTCATTTCACGGAAAATGCCTTCGCGCTGCATCTTCTTCTTAAGCGCCTTCAGCGCTTGATCGACATTGTTATCACGGACGAGTACTTGCACGCGTCATATCCCAAAGGTTTGAACCTGTTTCGGGTCGGACCCTCAATCAGATTTGAGCTGGAAATTCGAGCCGCCAAAGAACGGCGTGAGCGCGGTCTCTAACAGAAAGCCTGGACCCTGTCCACGGCGGAATCGCCGAAATTCGGATTCTTGAATGCGGTTTCTTGAATCAATAGAGGCCTTTGCCTGCGCGGCCCGCGTGACACCGTTCAAATCGTGACACGGGTTATATGGCCCATTTTGCGTCCCGGCCGGCTCTCGCTTTTGCCGTAAAGGTGAACATGGAGCCCCGGCTCGGCAACAAGCGAGGCCCATTGGTCGGCATCGGACCCGATCAGATTGCGCATATCGATACGCCCGAGACGGCGGGGGCTACCCAGAGGCCATCCCGCAATCGCGCGGATATGCTGCTCGAATTGCGAGGTTTCGGCACCTCCCAAGGTCCAGTGCCCAGAATTATGGACGCGCGGCGCAATTTCATTGACGAGAAGCTGCTCCCCCTCACCCGATCCTGCGACGAAAAATTCAACCGCGAAGACGCCAACATAAGACAATGCCGCACCAATGCGACGGGCAGCATCTTTAGCCTCGACCTCAAGGCGCGGCGTGATATTAGCCGGCAGGATCGTTTCAGCCAGAATATGATGGGCATGGCGATTTTCAGCCACATCATAAGCGACAACGTCTCCGGTAAGGCTGCGCGCTGCCACGACGGAGACTTCTCTCTCGAACGGTACGAAGGCTTCGAGAATGGCGGGAGTCCGACCGATCTGATCCCAGGCCTCGGCCAAATCGGTATCGGGGCGGATCATCGCCTGCCCTTTGCCGTCATAACCGAAGCGCCGCGTTTTCAGGACAGAGGGGCGGCCAATCCGCTCTACCGCGTGATAAAGGCCCTCAAGCGTGTCGACCGGTTCAAAGTCCGGAACAATGAGACCCTGCGCACGAATAAACCGCTTTTCGATCAAGCGATCCTGCGTGGTCTCCAAGGCTTGGGGATTCGGCAATACGGGCACGAGCGCCGATAAAATTTCGGCTGTTCGGGCCGGAACATTCTCGAATTCATAAGTGACAACCGCAACCGATGCGGCAAAAGCGGCAAGCGCCGCTTCATCTTCATAAGGCGCTTCAGTTCTTTGAGCGGCGACATCGAAGGCGGGATTGTCACCGGCGGGCGCAAAAATATGGCATTTCAGCCCGAGCGGTGCCGCAGCCAGAGCCATCATACGGGCCAATTGCCCGCCACCCAGAATACCGATGGTATCGCCCGGTTTCAGCACGACGGATCAGGCCTCATCCGAAGGAATATCGGCGACGGCGGCGGTCTGCTTCGCGCGCCAAGCATCAAGACGGCCCGCGAGCGCTGAATCATGAAGCGCCAAGACGGCGGCGGCGAGCAGAGCCGCATTCACAGCGCCGGCTTTTCCGATGGCGAGCGTGCCCACCGGAATCCCGGCCGGCATCTGAACGATCGACAAAAGAGAATCCTGCCCCGAAAGCGCTTTTGATTCGACCGGGACGCCAAAGACCGGCAAGGGTGTCATGGCCGCCGTCATGCCCGGCAGATGCGCCGCGCCACCAGCGCCCGCAATAATCACCTTATGGCCAGCGTCCCGCGCGCCGCGCGCGAAGCTGTAAAGCCGCTCCGGCGTGCGATGGGCTGAGACAATCCGTTTGACATAAGCGACGCCCAACGCATCCAGCGTCTCGGCGGCATAACGCATGGTTGCCCAGTCGGACTGGCTGCCCATAATGATGGCGATGGGGGGAACGGAGACCGTCATCGACGTACGCCTTTGCCGTTGAAAAAAGCTCCCTATCGCTCAAGGCCCGCTCTGGCAAGAGGCGGAGCCAGACCGATCAGGCGATGATGTCGGGCGTCAATTGGTCTTCGATCTGCCGAATACGGTCTTTCAAGATCAGTTTGCGGCGTTTGAAGCGACGGATCTGAAGTTGATCAGCCTGTCCGATCGCTTCAAGCGCCTCAACCGCATCGCTGATGTCTTTGTGCTCGATCCGGAGTTGCTGCAATTCAGCCTCGAGCGCCTGACGATCAATGCCGGGATCATTATCACCGTTCGCGTCGCCGGGGCCAGAATCGGACGAATCAACCATGCGCGCTTTCTGATCCTGAACGGGAGCGTAACTTGCCATATTTATGCCAGACACGCACCGGATCATGCAAGCCAACCATTGATCGCGTTAAGGAGAAAACCTGAAACGGCAAGGGCTTGCTCATCAATTAGGCACGATGCTGCAGACCTTCTTTGTTTCAAGACTCGACAGCGGTTTGATTTGTGACACACTGATGAAGGCCGGGCGCGGCCCGGCTCCAACAGGAGGAGCGGAATGTCGATAGAGTCACATCTTGTCGAACTCGTACGCCGCCACCAGGCGCTTGAGCGTGAAATCGAACGTGAGCGGAATCATCCCGCTACAAGCGATACGCAAATCAAAGAACTCAAGCGCAAAAAGCTACATTTGAAGGAGGAAATCGAGCGCCTGAAACAGAAAACATCTGTAGCAGCCTGACGCCGTTACCGAGACATTCACAGCCTGCTCAAGATAAAGTGCGTTTTGGGTTGGCGATCCCGGGATGACTCGAACATCCGACCTACGGTTTAGGAAACCGCCGCTCTATCCTGCTGAGCTACGGGATCGCTAGGTTTTGCGCATATCATAATCCGCCCCGATTTGCAGCGGGACAGGAACGAGTTTTTTACGGTTTCATTTTTATGGTGTTTTGCTTGAAGATAGGCCGCTAACCGCGCTATCCCAAGGACGTCCCGCTTTTGTTTTATGGTCTGGATCAATTTGTATGCGGGAAAGGGTCATGAGCGGTGCCTAAACAAAGATCCCTAAACCCCTTTGCGCGCTTGGCCGCTGTTGCGGCAGCGATGCTTTGGCTTGCCGGTTGCGTTTCGGCGCCGGTTTCCGGATCACGACCTCAGGCATCTGTGCCGTCAGGATTTCCAGAGGCGGCGCTTGGTGCAGAACGCACCCATCTGATTGATACGTTTGGTGGCTCCTATCGTGCCAATGCCTCAACAGAGGGACTTGTTCGGGAAGTCGTTGATCGCATCGTCGCGGCCAGCGATGATCCTGCACAACGCTACCGCATCACATTTTTGAATTCGGCATCACCAAATGCCTTCGCGCTTCCCAATGGTGAGCTTTACGTAACGCGCGGCCTCTTGGCCCTCGCCAATGACACGTCGGAGCTCGCGGCCGTGCTCGCGCATGAAGTGGCGCATGTCACCGCCAATCATGCGGCCCGAAGGGCAGAGGTGGAACGGGCGGCATCAAACCTGCCAGCCCCGCTGGTGCAAGACGGATTATCTGCACCCGATATGACCCGTTTCGTTGTAGCAAGTTTCTCGCGGGGCCAAGAGCTTGAGGCAGACGAGATCGGCATCCGCACCATTGCCAAAGCCGGTTACGATCCTTACGGCGCGGCGCGGTTCTTGTCGTCGCTTGCGCGGCAGACAACATATTCGGGTGTGTCGCGTGGGAGCGGACGCTTCAGTTTCTTGTCGTCTCATCCATCAACGCCACAGCGGATTGCAGTGGCGCTGGAAGCCGCGCGCGATGCCGCTCTCAAAAGGCCGGGGGAAGCGGATCGCAACCGTTATCTACAAGCCATTAATGGTCTTGCCGCAGGTGATGATCCGTCGGGCGGCGTGATACGGGGCCGGCGGTTTTTACACCCGCGTTTTGATTTCACGCTCACAGCACCCGAAAGCTTCGCACTCGAAAATTCATCCGAAGCCCTGATCGGATTATCATCTGATGGCTCGAGTGCCATGCGCCTCGATATTCTGCAATCGGACGCAAATCCTGAGACGGCGCTTGCGTCCGGTTGGATAGACGGCACGCATTTGGAAGCGATCGATAAAATCACAATCAACGGCTTTGAGGGCGCAACCGCTTTGGCCACCAGTCCGGATTGGACCTTTCGCCTGACCGCCATTCGCAAAGGTACAAATCTGTTCCGGATTATTTATGCGGCGCGCGGATTATCTCCGGCGCTCGACAAAATGTTTCAGGCGTCGATTGGAAGTTTTCGCACGCTTGAAGCTGATGAAGCCGCAAGTCTGCGTCCCCAACATATCGAGACCGTTCTCGCCGGTCCGGATGATACGGTTGATAGTCTTGCGGCCCGCATGAGCGGGATCGATCGACCCGGTGACCATTTCCTTTTGCTGAATGGTCTTGAACGGCCCCGCATTAAGGCCGGTGAACTTTATAAAATTCTTGTGACGGATTGATCATCAAAATAAGGGCGCCTGAGCGCCCAAATCTGGAATAAAAAATAAGGGCGCCTGAGCGCCCTTATAGTGATTTGATCTCTTGCGGCTGAATTTGATCAGGCCGCTTCTTCCTGATCAAGATCGGTTTCTGCTTCGGCTTCAGCCTCGACTTCTGCGGCTTTACTGCGCTTGGGCGATTTGGCGAGCTGCGCTTCGATCAGTTTCACGGCTTCGCTTTCAAGCGACGCATTCACCGCTGCAACTTCCCGCACGAGACGATCCAGCGCGGCTTCATAAAGCTGCCGCTCGGAATAGGACTGCTCAGGCTGAGCTTCTGAACGATAAAGATCGCGCACCACTTCAGCGATCTGATTGATATCGCCCGAATTGATCTTTGCTTCATATTCTTGAGCACGGCGCGACCACATGGTCCGCTTGATGCGCGCGCGACCGGCAACCGTTTCGAGCGCCTTGGCGACGACCGATGGCTCTGACAGTTTGCGCATACCGACCGCTGTTGCTTTCGCCGTTGGAACGCGAAGCGTCATCTTGTCCTTGTCGAAAAAGATCACATAAAGCTCAAGTTTGAAACCGGCGACTTCCTGTTCCTCGATAGCCTTGATCCGGCCAACGCCATGGGTTGGGTAAACAACCGCTTCGCCCAGTTTGAATCCGTGAGTTTTGGCAGTTTTCTTCGAAGTTGTCGTCATGGTGACGCGTTCTTTCTCTATCTTTGCGCCGTTGTCGGCGAGAACCGGCCAATCAGAATTCATTTTTTGAGCCGACAGGTCCTTTTCAGGAGACCTGCCACGACAAACAACGCCGCCCCACCCCTAACCCCGGGATTTATTCAAGCCGAGAAAGGGGGAGACAGTCTGATGGATCCGATCGATGAATTTCATACCAAACCCGTCATTTCGACGGGATCTCAGGATACATATCAGAAAAATGAGGCTTTTCCAAGCCTTAAGGCGCTTGGCAGAAAAGCGCGGCCGTCCTCGATCAGTCGCCTTCACCCGGATTTGACGAGAACAAGGCCAGTTTTTCGGGCTTACCGTCAAATTCCTTAGCTTCTGGAAGCGCGTCCCGCTTCACAGTCACATTCGGCCATTGCTTGGCATAATCGGCATTGAGCTTGAGCCAGGATTCAAGCCCCGCTTCGGTATCGGGCTTGATGGCGTCCGCCGGACATTCGGGCTCGCACACACCACAGTCAATGCACTCATCTGGATGGATGACGAGCATATTCTCGCCCTCGTAAAAGCAATCAACCGGGCAGACCTCGACGCAGTCCATATATTTGCACTTGATGCAGTTTTCGACGACGACATAGGTCATAGATGGCTCCGTTTGGCGCACTGAGCGATGTGTTGAGGGTTTGCTAACTGACTTGCCCGAGGCTTGCAAGACGTGAAAGTAAGCCGCCGCTTTTCAAAGTTGGGCGAAGCCGCGTATCCGTAAAAAAACGGAAGCCGCTAGAGCTTCTTGCCCGCCGGCATCGGAGGCGCTTCACGCAAGAGCAAAATATCGACGCGCCGATTGGCCGCGAGCGTCGGATTATCCGAAAAGAGCGGATCCGTATCGGCCTTGCCGGTCACAGAAGCGAACCGGTCCTTGGGAAGACCCGCTTCGGAAAGAATGTTGCGGATGGATGCCGCGCGACCCGTCGAGAGGTCCCAGGGTGAGGCTTCCGTCATGCTTGCTTCGCCCGACCCGCCAGGCGCTGCTTTTGCGGTATGACCCGTTATCGCGATCCGGTTGGACAGTTTTCTAAGCGGGGAGGCGAGGCGGAACAAAGCTTCGCGGACAAACGGATAGGGTTCCGTCGATCCGTCAGGGAACATGGATCGTCCGGTTTGATCGACGAGCGCCACATCGAGACCGTCCTTGGTTTCCTGAATGATCAGGTTTTTTGAGATTTCGGTCAGCTCGGGCATATCCGCGATCGCCTGCCGCAAGGTGGCTGCGGCAAGAGCAAAAGTGCGGTCATTGGTGGCGACGTCGAGACCTTCCATCCGCTTTTCGCCAATCACCGGACCGGCCTGATCCGTACCGTTTTCGGGGGGTAGAAATTTTGCGTTTTTAAGAAAGGGCTTGGTGGGCGTGCCTTCCATTTCAATCATGGAGGCGAACTGGTTTTGCTGCTGCATGCCGAAGGCATCACGCATTGAACCGGCGACGAGTTTCATTTTGGCTTTGTCTTGCGTCGAGAAGGCGACGAGCATCACAAAGAAGCTCATCAGCAAGCCCATAAGATCGGCGAAGGTTACGAACCAACCGTGCCCACCACCATGTCCGCCGCCTTTTTTCCGCGCCATGATCGTTAAGCCGCCGCCAGAGCTTCGCGATGTTTGACGGGCAGATAGGCCACAAGCATTTCACGCACGACGGCCGGGCTCTTGGCTTCGCGGATTTGCATCACGCCATCAATGACGAGCGCGCGACAAACATCTTCTTCTTCAAGTTTCAACTGCAGCTTATCGGCCATCGGCAGACAAATGAGGTTGGCGACCAAGGCGCCATAAAGCGTCGCGAGCAGTGAAATTGCCATGAAAGGACCGAGCTTTGACGGGTCTTCCATATGGCTGAACATTTGCACCATGCCGATCAGCGTGCCGATCATGCCCCATGCTGGCGCCGCATCGCCAATCGACCGATAGAGCTTGCCGCCCTCCTCAAGCCGGATCAAAAAATTATCCGTGTCGCGCTGCAGTGTCTCGCGAATGAATTCGCGGTCATAGCCGTCGGCGATATAGCGAATGCCTTGCGCAAGAAATTTGTCTTTCACAACCACACGCTCGAGCGCGGCAGCGCCGGAGCGCCTTGCCGTGTCGGCAATTTTGGTAATTTCTTCGATCAATTCGCGCGGCTCAGACGAATGCATCAAAAACGCATAGCGGATACCGGTCGGAAACCCGTGCAACAGCGTGGAAAGCGGAAACCGGATCAAAGTTGCACCGGCGCAACCACCAAAAATAACGATGAGCGCGTGATCAGAGAAAAAGGCCGAGGGCGAGCCTTCCATCGTGGTCAAAAGACCAATCACGGCAAGACCGATCACCAAACCAAGGCCGGTTGCGAAATCCATAGCAAGCCATCCGTTGAGGAATAACCGCTCAGGGCGGTTCTGGCTTACGTTAGGGAATATACCCTAATAAATGGTAACGGAATTGCCTTGAAAATCAGGAATCAGCTTTTGTGCGCGCCCGATTAAGCGCCGTGATCTTGAGCAATGTGATCCGATTGCGGGCTTTACGCAGGACTTCAAACCGATAGGAATGAAAAGTGAAGATCTGCCCGATATCGGGGATCGTCTGCGCTTCGTGGATGACGAGACCGGCGATGGTTGTCGCCTCATCATCCGGCAAGTCCCAATCCATCGCCCGGTTGAGATCACGGATCGGAACAGAGCCGTCAACCCGGACGGAGCCGTCAGGCATCGCGCGCAGGCCTTGAACGCGGACATCATGTTCGTCACGAATGTCGCCGACAATTTCCTCAAGAATATCTTCGAGAGTAACCAGCCCCATCACCTCGCCATATTCATCAACGACGAGTGCGACATGGATTTTTTTCGATAAAAATGCTTTCAGCTGATCTTGCAGAGATGTCGTATCAGGGACAAACCACGGCTCAAGCGCAACCGCCTTAACATTCAAATCCGACGCACGGCCCCCGGCCGCATCATAAGCGCGCAAGAGATCCTTGGCGTGTAATATGCCAATGATGTTTTCGGGCGATCCCGACCAGAGCGGCAAACGGGTATGCGGTGAATTCAGCACTTCGCGCACAATATCTTCGGGCGATTGATCCGCAGAGATCGTCCGCATTTTGGTGCGGTGGACCATGATGTCGGAGACTTCCAGCTCGGCTAAATCGAGCAAGCCGCCAAACATTTTATGCGCTTCAGTCTCGACGCCACCCTCGCTGTGAAGAAGATCAACGGCGCCTCGGAGTTCTTCCGTGGCCGACAAAATCGCATCATTGGCACCGATCCGAAATCCGAAGGGACGCAGAAAGAAGCGAACCAAGGTTTCAATCGCAATCGTAACGGGGCCAAACAAAGCGACCACGAAAGAGAGCGGACGAGACAAGACCAACGCCGCGCGATCAGGGCTGGTGATCGCAATGGTTTTGGGCATCACTTCGGCAAAAATAATCACGAGAATTGACATCGCGATTGTAGCGTAAAGCGTGCCTTCCGCGCCAAAGAACTGGATCAAAACACTCGTGGTAAATGCGGATGCACCGATATTGACGACATTATTGCCGATCAGCATCGCGCCAATAAACCGTTCCTTGGCCAGCAAGAGCCGGTTGATGATTTTCGCGCGATCATCCCCTGCGGTTTCGAGTGCATGCATGCGCGCGCGGGAGGCGGCGGTCAACGCAGTCTCGGAACCGGAAAAAAAGGCCGAAAGCGCCAGACAGACAATCACAATGCCGAGCGCAATCCAAGGATCGGTTAAGACGTCAACATGTTCCATTATGGTTTACTCGGTTCAACCTGCAAGATGATCATCTAGAAAAGCGCGGACATCGTCAGCGGCGATATCGGGCGCGATGAAGCTCTCGCCAATGCCGCGCGTGAGGATAAAAGTAAGCTTGCCGCGTTTGACTTTTTTGTCCTGTGCCATCGCTTCAAGAATCGCGGACGAGTCAGCTGTCCAACCGGGAATGGCATGGATATGGGTCGGCAATCCGACTTTTGCCAGATGTGCTTCAACCCGTTGTGCATCTTGTCCATGGGCAAGACCGAGCTTTTGCGAAAAGCGGAATGCGCAACACAGGCCGATCGAGACCGCTTCACCATGCACGAGCCGCTGGCCGTCATAAGCAACAATACGCTCAAACGCATGGGCAAACGTATGACCAAGATTGAGCAAAGCGCGTTCGCCCTCTTCACGCTCGTCGCGCATTACAATGGCGGCTTTTGCGGCACATGATGTTTTGATGGCATGCACGCGATCAGGGCCACCGGCAAAAATGCCGTCATGATGCGCTTCGAGCCATTCAAAAAATGGCGCGTCATTGATCAGGCCATATTTGACGACTTCGGCATAACCGGCTGCAAATTCGCGTTTTGAAAGCGTATCCAGCACATCGACATCGGCCAGCACGAGGCTTGGCTGATGAAACGCACCGATCAGATTTTTACCCCAGGATGAATTGACGCCCGTCTTGCCGCCCACCGATGAATCAACCTGCGCGAGCAAACTGGTTGGAATTTGGATGAACCGCATGCCGCGCCGCGTGATCGATGCAGCAAAGCCCGCAAGATCACCAATCACGCCGCCGCCAAGTGCTATGACAAAATCGCCGCGTTCCATTTTGGCTTCAAGGATCGCATCGACGACGCGCGCCAGAACCGTCATCGACTTTGTTTGCTCACCCGCAGGCACAATAATGCGCGCGCTGCGAATGCCTGCAGCTTTGAGACTGTCCTCAAGCGTTGGCAAATGCACGGATGCCACAGTTTCGTCGGTCACAATCGCAACCGCCGCGCCGGAACTTAAAGCCGCAATCCGCTCGCCGGCCTCCTCTAGCAGAGAACTGCCAATCAGAATGTCATAAGAGCGGCCCGGAAGATCGACTTTGACAATCTCTGCACGCGTACGGGGTGACGCCATAACCGGAACTCCAACACCAAGCCGCTCGGCAAGGGCCGAGAGAATTTCATCGACAATCACCTCATGTGCCACGTCGCGGGACTGAATCGTCAGATCCGCTTCGGCATAGACCGGATAGCGCTGGTCGATGAGGTTTTTCAGCGTCCCTTCCGGATCGGGATTTTGCAAAAGGGGCCGATTGGAGCGTTTGCGTACGCGCCGCATCAAGACGTCAAAATCGGCTTTGAGCCAGATTGAAATACCCGCGGAAGCGATCCGGCTGCGGGTTTCCGCATTCATGAACGCGCCGCCGCCCGTGGCCAGAACCAACGGGCCGTCGCCTAAAAGCCGCGCAATCACCCGTTGCTCACCCAGTCGAAATTCGGTCTCGCCCCGTTTTTCGAAAATTTCCGGAATGGTCATTCCGGCAGCGAGCTCAATTTCCGTGTCCGCATCGGCAAAATGGAGTCCCAAGCGTTGGGAGAGGCGTTTTCCGACCGAGCTTTTACCCGCCCCCATCATGCCCACAAGCACGATCGATCGCGCGCCCAAGGCGGCCCGCAAAAGGGCGGCGCTGTCCTGTCCGCTCGAAGTCCCGACTGGTTCGGTTCCGTCCACGCGTAAATGCTCCCGGTTCTGTAGCGTGCGGGTCATAGCATAGAGAAGACGAATCTTGCATCATCTCCCGCAACATGAAGAGTGTTTCCGACCAGAGCGCGTCTGCGATCCGCGATTTTCTCGCCATGATGGCGGCCGAGCGCGGCGCGGCCAAAAACACGCTTGAAGCCTATCGGCGCGACCTTGAGGACGCGGCAGAGCGCCTTGCCGCCCGAAAAATCAGCCTGGATCGCGCCTCAACCCCTGATCTCAGAACGCTTTTTGACGATTATGCCGCCGCTGGCTTTACCGCCTCGACAACCGCGCGCAAACGCGCGGCGCTGCGGCAACTCTTCCGGTTCCTCTATGCCGAAAAACGCCGGTCGGATGACCCCGCTCAGGCGCTTGAGGGTCCGAAACGGGGGCGCCCATTGCCCAAAACCCTCGCCATCAAGGATGTTGATCGGCTGATTGAAACGGCTTTGCAGCGAGTTGATCAGGAGGGGTTGAGCGACGGCGCCCGTCTGCGCGCCGCGCGCCTCGCCGCGCTGCTTGAGCTTCTTTATGCCTCTGGTCTGCGCGTCTCCGAACTGGTTGCGCTCCCTTTACGCGCCGCGCGAACAAAAGACCGACTGCTCGCCGTCAAAGGCAAAGGCGGGCGCGAACGCCTCGTGCCGCTCACCGACCGGGCGAAAGACGCGATGACCCGCTATCTCGACTTGGCCGGCGATGCACTCAAAGCCTCGCCGTGGTTGTTTCCGTCCGACAGTGAGAGCGGACATATGACGCGGCAAGCCTTCGCGCGCGATTTGAAAGCAGCAGCGGCTGAAGCAGGAATTCCCGCACGGCTCGTCAGCCCGCATGTGTTGCGCCATGCCTTTGCGAGCCATTTATTGCAAGGTGGCGCGGATTTGCGCATCGTGCAGCAACTCTTGGGTCATGCCGATATCGGCACGACCCAAATTTACACGCATCTTCCGGATGAACGTCTCAAAGGACTCGTGCGGGATTTGCATCCGCTTTCGAGCAAAGATTAGATTTTCCGTGAAAGCACGAACACGGCCTGCTCGCCAAACAAATTCCAAAACAAGCGCGGCAAGCGCGTTTCAACCGGCATGCCAAAACGATCGAGTGCAGAAGCATATTCGATCTGCGCGCCCATTTCGTCACACAGATCGATAAAATCATTGATCGTGCAAAAATGGATATTGGGAGTCTCATACCAAGAATAAGCGAGATTCTCGGTGACCGGCATGCGCCCTGTGGTCAAAATCTGCAGCCTGATTTTCCAATGTCCGAAATTGGGAAAGGAGACAATCGCGCGACGGCCAATGCGCAACATATGATCGATGACATCGCGCGGCTTGCGCATCGCCTGCAGCGTTTGCGACAAAATCACATAATCGAATGACGCATCGGGATAATAAACTAGATCCGTATCGGCATCGCCTTGAATAACCGATAGGCCCTTCGCAACACATTCATTCACACCCGATTGAGAAAGCTCTATGCCGCGCGCGTCGACGCCGCGCTTCTCCGCAAGCAATCTTAGAAGCGAGCCATCCCCGCAACCGACATCAAGAACGCGCGATCCTGCTTCAACCAGCGCGGCAAGATTATGCAGATCAACACGCGCGGATGCCGCGTCTTCCGTCAGCGTAATCGGGCTCATAATGCGGAATCTCCCGACGCCGGAAGACCCCGCGCTCGCGCAGCAGAATCAATGAAACCGCGCGTTGTCTTAAACAATTCAGGAACATCAAGCAGAAACGCATCGTGACCTTTGTCGGTTTCAATCTCGACAAAAGATACCGATGCACCGGCCGCATTCAACGCATGAACAATGGCGCGCGAATCGCGTGTTGGAAACAACCAATCCGATGTGAATGAAACAACACAGAACCGCGTTTTGGCATTTTGGAACGCGCGCGCAAGAACTCCACCATGATCTTTTGCAAGATCAAAATAATCCATCGCACGGGTTAAAAACAGATAAGAGTTTGCATCAAAGCGCTCAACAAAAGAGCGCCCTTGATAACGCAAATAGGATTCGACTTCGAAATCGGCATCAAATGAAAAAGTCGGTGCAGAACGGTCTTGAAAATTACGTCCGAATTTTCGATGCAAGGCTTGTTCGGACAAATAAGTGATATGCGCGGCCATGCGTGCCACAGCGAGACCTTTTTCAGGTCGCGTGCCCGCTTCAAGATAGCGGCCTTTGCGCCAATCAGGATCCGCCATCACCGCCTGACGACCCACTTCATGAAATGCGATATTTTGCGCGGTGTGCTTGGCAGCCGTTGCAATCGGCATCGCGGCGAACACCCGTTGCGGATAGGTCGCCGCCCATTCAAGCACTTGCATGCCGCCCATCGATCCACCCGCAACACAAAACAGCGTATCAATGCCAAAATGATCAACAAGGCGCGCTTGCGCATTGACCATGTCGCGAATGGTGACGACCGGAAAATCAAGCGCATAGGCTTGGCCCGTATCGGGATTGATTGAAGCCGGTCCGGTTGTGCCCAGACATGAGCCCAGCACATTGGAGCAGATGATGAAAAAACGCTCCGTATCGAAAGGCTTGCCGGGGCCAACCATTGTCTCCCACCATCCCGGTTTTCCGGTGACGGGATTTTCATTCGCCACATGCTGATCGCCCGTCAGCGCATGGCACAGCAAAATCGCATTGGAACGATCAGCGTTGAGCGTGCCATAAGTTTGATAGGCAATCGCCCAAGGGCCGAGTGTGCCGCCGCCTTCAAGCGCCAAAGGGGCATCCGCACCAAAGCGCACGACCGCGCTCGAGGGATCAATCGCCTCGTTGCGCCGATCGGACTGTGTTGCCGCGCCGTGGGTCATCGCCATCCTGAATTCGAAGGTGTCGTTCTTTATGCCGAACTTAAATACTGGAATCAAGAACCTTGGTTTAAGATCAGATCGATCACATGGCTTTGCGTTTCGGGTGCGCCCGTTCTATGACAGGCCGCTTTCTGATTGACCCAATTCACTTTAACACCGCGCGGACTTGCCTGATGGCTGACCTCCCTTTGATCGAACCTTCGCTTGCGGATTTGCGCCGCGAAATCGACCGGATCGATGCCGAGATGCATGCGCTGCTGATGGAGCGCGGCACTATTATTGATCGCCTGATTGCGGTTAAGAAGACGCAGGATTCGGGTTCAGCCTTCCGCCCGGGGCGCGAAGCCGCGATGATGAGGGTGCTCGCGGAGCGACATCACGGTCTGCTTCCCTTCGACACGGTCGAGAGCATCTGGCGGGTGATCATTTCAACCTTCACCTATGTGCAGGCACCCTACACCGTCCACGCCGATGTGTCGGTCGGCGATGCGCCCATGCGCGATAGCGCGCGGTTTCATTTTGGCTTCACCGTACCCTATGTCACGCATCAGGATGCGGCCTCGGTCATTGCCGCCGTCGCGCAGGCTGCAGGCGATCTGGGTATTTTTGCCCTCGCGCCCATGCAGGCTCCAAACGCTTGGTGGCAGGGGCTGATCGGTGCCCAGAGCCCGAAAATCATTGCGCGTCTGCCTTTTGTGGAGCGGTCGAACCATCCGGCTAGCACACCGGTTTTCGTGATCTCGAAGCCCTTGGCCGATGCCGCCGTGCGGGAACGGATTGTATATGCCGCGCATGCGAAAGGATGGACGGACACGCTTGTGCCCAAGCTCGAAGCCGCCGCCGTCAGCGTCGAAGGCTTTGCGGCCGACGGGCAAGATCAGACCGCGCTTTTGATGTCCGCGCCGGAGGCTTTGAACCCTGCGGCACTGCTCGCGCTTTTCGCAAGCCTTGGTGTTGCTCTATCTGATACGACTGAAGTCGGCAGCCACGCGGCCCGCTTTCATCTCGCCTGATTTCTGATCCCGTTCGGACCTGCCCTATAACTTCTGTGCAAAATCATACATCCATGCAAAACGGTAGCCCCATGCAAGATCGTCCCATCCCCCGCCCCGGCGTAATGGCCATCGACGCTTATGTGCCCGGCAAGAGTGCTGCGGCCGGTACCGGCAAAATCTATAAGCTCTCCTCCAACGAGACCCCGCTTGGCGCGTCGCCGAAAGCCATCGAGGCGTTCAAAACCGTTGCCGACAAGCTCGAACTTTATCCGGATGGATCAGCATCGCGGTTGCGTGACGCGATCGGCGCACGTTATGGCCTTGATCCTGCGCGAATTGTTTGCGGTGCGGGTTCGGATGAGATTCTTTCCCTCATCACCAATGCCTATATTGGGCCCGGCGATGAAGGCATTTTCACAACGCATGGTTTTCTCGTTTACAAAATTGCCATTCAAGCCGCGGGCGGCGTTCCCGTTGTGGCCGCAGAAAAGGACTTCCGCACGGATGTTGATGCGATCTTGGCAAAGGTAAGCCCGCGCACAAAAATCGTTTTTCTTGCCAATCCGAACAATCCAACCGGCACTTATATTCCGTTTGACGAGGTCAAGCGTCTTCATGCCGGATTGCCGCGCCATGTCGTGTTGGTGCTCGACGCAGCCTATGCGGAATATGTTCGGCGCAACGATTACGCGTCCGGCATTGAGCTTGTGGCGACGAGCGAGAATGTCGTGATGACGCGCACCTTCTCGAAAATTTATGGTCTCGCAATGTTGCGTTTGGGATGGTGCTATGCGCCAGCCGGAATCATTGATGCGCTCAATCGCATTCGTGGTCCCTTTAACGTGAATGGACCGGCGCTTGAAGCGGGCATTGCCGCGCTGAATGATGAAGAGCACCTCGCAAAAACGCTCGCACATAATGATCGCTGGTTGCCTTGGCTCGAAAGCGAAATCAGCAAGCTCGGCATCACAGTCACACCAAGCGTCGGAAATTTTCTGTTGCTGCATTTTCCGAAAACGACAGGCAAGACCGCGAAAGATGCCGACGCGGCTTTGTCAGCGGAAGGTCTCGTTTTGCGTGGCGTAGCAGCCTATGGCTTACCCGATTGTTTGCGTTTGACGATCGGGCCTGAAGAAGCCAATCGCAAAGTCGTTGATGTGCTGACCAAATTTATGGCGGGAGCCGCTCGTGCCTGATCATCTCGGCGCTCCGCTGGACAATCCTGTTTTTGAACGCCTCGCACTGGTCGGACTTGGTTTGATCGGTTCATCTTTGGCGCGTGTCGCGCGTCGGAAAAATCTCGCGCGCGAAATTATTGCCATTGACGCATCGGCGACGGTGCGAGATCGCGTGCAAAAACTCGACCTTGCAAATCACGTCACCGGTGATGCTGCAGAAGGCGTAAGCAATGCCGATTGCATCATTTTGTGCGTGCCAGTCGGCGTTTGCGGTGTCGTGGCGGAAGCGATGAAAACCGGACTCAAAGCGGGCGCAATCATCTCCGATGTTGGCTCAGTCAAAGGCTCTGTAGTTGCCCAAGTGGAACCGCATCTGCCCGCCGGCGTTCATTTCGTGCCCGCGCATCCCGTTGCGGGTACAGAACAATCGGGACCGGATGCGGGATTTGCATCGCTCTTTCACAATCGCTGGTGCATTTTGACACCGCCCGATGGTACAAATTCTGATGCGGTTGCGCGGATGCGGGCGTTCTGGGAAGGCGCAGGATCGAATGTTGAGGAAATGACTCCGCCTCATCATGATTTGGTTCTCGCGATCACGAGTCATCTGCCGCATTTGATTGCTTATAACATTGTCGGCACTGCGGCAGATCTTGAAGCCGTTACGCAATCGGAAGTGATCAAATTCTCGGCCGGTGGTTTTCGCGATTTCACCCGCATTGCTGCGTCTGATCCAACCATGTGGCGCGATGTGTTTTTGAACAATAAAGACGCGGTGCTCGAAATGCTCGGCCGCTTCACGGAAGATCTTTCAGCACTACAGCGCGCCATTCGGTGGGGTGATGGCGATGCGTTGTTTGATCATTTCACACGCACACGCGCCATTCGCCGTTCTATTATTGAAATCGGTCAAGACTCTGCCGCGCCCGATTTCGGCCGCCAACCAAAAGAAAATGACGCTCAATAAAGCGGCTGCAAGTCGGCGAGCTTCAAAGGACCCAGCAACAGACGACCTTTGGTCATTGTGAGCGGCAAACGCACATCGCCCGCCATCATGTCGGCCAATTGACCCATGCCGATTTCTTTTAAAAGATCGCGCAAGCCCGTTGCCGCAACATCGACTTTGCCGGTTGGACGCCGTTGTTCATCAAGGCTGATCGTTCCGGTCACATTTAGATTTTGCTCGCCGCGGTTGACGGTCAATTGATCGAGGATGAGCTTACCATCCGCCTTGCGCCAAGTTTCGATCGCATTGGTTCCGGAGCGTTCAAGCAAAGCGACACCTTGATTGATACGACCTGCAATATGGGCATCAAGGGGTGCGCCCGCGATGCTGTCGAGCGAAGCCTTGGCCACATCAGCTGCAAATTCAACATCGATCGGCGTTCCGGTTTCAACCGGACGCTTTCGAATGTGCGTTTCGATCTGCGCAAGATGAGCCGTCTCGTTTTGGGCGGTCGATTTGATCACGACGTCTTTCGCTTCAAGCGAAATCCGGTCGGCCGTAACTGGTGTTTCGAGATGAACACTTGCTCGGAAAATCGACCAATTCATGTCGGTCGAATGACCCTCGGAACTGACAAGCGAGAGCGGTGCCGCGATCTCGATAAGCATTAAACGGGGTTGATAGATTTGCGAGAGGGCCATCACCCTTGATGCGGTGATCGTGATGGGACGCTCGCCCAAAATGATGAGTTTGGCTTGGCGACATTCCGCTTCGATCCGGAAAGGAAATCCGCCGATGGAGCGCTCGCCGCAGGACCAGGCTCGGCCACGCGACGCTTCCGCCGCAATCGCTTGATCAAATTCTTTTTCCGCCAAGCTGGAAGCAACAAGCCACCATACCGAGGCGGCCACACCGAGCAACAGGAGAACAAGAGGCATCCCATAAAGCCCGATCCGGGAATGGGCTTTAGACGCGGATGTCGCGGATGTCGTCACAAATAAGGCCTCGAAAGACGGGTTCAAAGCCTTCTACCGACTGGAGGGCGGATCGCCAAGCATCAGAGGGCTTGCCGCCGACAAATCACTCCGTTAGGTCACAGCTTATGTCCGAAACCAAGCGCGACGATCTCTGGATATTTGGCTATGGCTCGCTGATGTGGCGTCCGGGCTTTGATTGGGTTGAGCGGCTTCCGGCGACACTCTCGGGTTATCATCGCGCCTTGTGTATTCTGTCGGTCCATCATCGCGGCACGCCCGAGCGACCCGGACTGGTTTTAGGTCTTGATCGGGGCGGATCATGTCGAGGCGTCGCTTTTAGGGTCGATCCTTCAAAGGCTGAAGAGACGCTGGCCTATCTACGCGAGCGCGAACAAGTGACATCCGTCTATCTCGAAACCCGACATCGGTTACGCCTGATCGACGGGCGACTGGTTATGGGCGTTGCTTTCACGGTCGATCGCACACATGCGCAATATGCGCACGGGCTCACCCATGAATCCTTGCTTGAAAAAGTCAGGCACAGTGTTGGCGTATCTGGTCGCAACCCTGATTATGTCAGGGCGACAGTCGCCGAACTGGAAAAGCTCGGCCTCCACGATCACACACTCGCCCGTCTCGTAGCCGCACTTGATCGTGAAGGCGTTTAGGACCGAAACGACCGATTGACCTCATCATTTGTGGCCATGATTATTTGAGACCTCAATACAGAGGTGCCAATTCACCCATCCGATAAGGCCCAACCGTCACCACACCATTGGTGACGACAACAGGCAAACGTATTTCAATCTCGTCACGATCCATATCGGGATTAAAGACCACACCGCCGAGGACATTGCCAATACCGGTCGCATGAATGTCAAAGGATCCGTCCAAGCGGTGATCGTCCGTGATGCGGGTATTGCCTCTGAGATACAAATCCTGTTTGGGACGCTTGAGCGATAAGTGATCAACAACCAAACGCCCGCCCGATTTTTGAAATGCGTCAAGGCCATTGACGTTCAAAAGGGCCGCCGCGCCATCAATACGACCTTCAAATGTTGCGCGGTAGCCGGGTGCCCCCAAAGCCGCGAAATCAAGAAAATCCGCTGACGCATTGATATCAATCCCATTAAGGGCGCCGGCAGAAAGATCGCTCGAAGCAAGATTACGACGAATATCGGCTGTGCCGTGAGCAAGCTTCATTGTGCCACGCGACAGAATATCATTGATGACGAGTTCTTCCGTGGTCACAGACATTTCTTTCGGATCAAATCCAAATCCGGTGCGAAGAGCCGCTGTGAAGGCGTGCCACTGCGCAACCGTTGATGTGTGATTGTCTCGCGCCAATATCAGTGGTGATCCAATTTCAATCCAAACGTGGAACGGATTGAAGATCGAACTGGTGAGAAGCAAGGAAGGGACCGACATCTCAACCGGAGACGCCCCCGCAACTGTAGCCGTCAAAGACTTGCATTGGGCTTCGGTGCGGAAGGGAAATCCCGTATAAAACCACTCACCGCAGGCCCAAATTCGACCCTGAGTCCGTTCGTCTTCGATGAAGCGGCTGATTTGCGATTTCATCATACTGGTGGCCGTCAACCACCAGACAGACATTAGGACGGCAAGTGCAAGCAACGTGCTTAAGACCGCAAAAATATTTCGGCGTATCGAGCGGCGTTCAACCCATGTATGACCGAGCGTTGCCGTTTGCATGACGAATCCTCCTCACGCTTACGTTGCGTTAAGAGTGTATGTTAAATTTTAATTTTGGCAATGGGCTATTCTGTGACCGTCAAAAGCCCGGCAAGGCCTCGCCCCGCATCAATTTCGGCAGATGCGGATTGGAGGCTGAGGCTTCGCGCATGAGGCGTGTTTTCACCGAAGGGAGGCGGTCAACAATGCCAAGACCAAGATCGCGCAGCAAACGCACCGGCATCGCATCATTTGAAAACAAACGATTGAGCGCATCAGTCACGCTGGCCATCGCAACCGTATCGGCGCGACGCGCGCGGTCATAAGCATCAATCACTTGGGCGGAGCCGGGATCAAGTCCCAATGCACAATGATCGGAAATGAGTTCAACCAGTGCCGCAACATCACGCAGTCCCAGATTTAATCCTTGGCCCGCAATGGGATGAATGAGGTGAGCAGCATCCCCAACCAGAGCAAGCCGCGCGGCGCCGAATTTGCGTGCAAGGCCAAACCCCAAAGGATAGGCGCGAGGGCGTGTCAGCAGGGACAGGCGACCCAATTTGAACCCGGCCCGTTTTTCGATTTCATCGAGAAGAGACAGATCATCACGCGCAAGGAGCGCCGGGACCCGTTCATCACGTTCGGTCCAAACCATCGAAAAGCGTTTGTCTGCTAGGGGCAGAATGGCGAAGGGCCCCGATGGCAAGAAATGCTCTTCCGCCCGGCCTTCCAGCGAGCGCTCCGTGCCGATCGTCGCCACGATACCGGATTGTCGATAAGACCAATGCGCCCAGCCGATATTGGCCTGTTCACGCAGGCGCGAACGCGCGCCATCACACGCAATCACGAGGCTGGCGCGCATTATCCGCTCTTGGGACAATGTTAAGGTTGCGCCCGCTTCATCGGCGCGAGAATCTTCAACGCTGCCTTCGATCACTTCGACACCGGATGACACCAAAGCCGCGTGCAGCGCCTTTAGCGGTGCGGCTTCAGGCACCATATGGGCGAAGGGCTCGCCGGGCGTAGCCTCGCCACCAAATGTCAGAAAAATCGGCCGTACCGGATCTTCCAAACGGCTATCTGTGATCACCATCTCGCGAATGGGTTCTGCCGCACCGGCAACACGGTGCCAAATGCCGAGCGCTTCGAACAAACGTCGTGAACCCGCTGATAAAGCAAAGGCGCGATCTTCAGCTTGGGGACCGGCGCGATCGATCAGGGCAACCGACAAGGCGCCGCGTCTGACCCGCGACAGAGCGAGCGCAAGACTGGTGCCCACGAGCCCGCCACCGGCTATGACGACATCGAACCGCCGCATGACCTTGTCACTCCTATTCCGGATCTGCTTCTACGCGGGCAAAGCAAGCCGTGCAATGCGACGAAATTGGATTCCGGGGCGTTTGGAGGCTGGCGCTTCCTGAGGAACTGGCGCAGTCTTGCGCGCGTTGAACCTCAAAGGACCGATATGAGCGCTGTTTCCGATTTGCTTTCGATCCTCGATCTCGAACGTCTCGAGGATAATTTGTTCCGTGGCCATAATCCGGAAGCGGGTTGGCAGCGGGTTTTTGGTGGACAGGTGATTGGGCAAGCCCTCGTTGCCGCCTGTCGCACCGTCGAGGCGCGCGCACCCCATTCCCTTCACGGCTATTTTCTGCTGCCCGGTGACCCGAAAACGCCTATCATTTACGACGTCGAGCGCATTCGCGACGGTCGTAGTTTCACAACGCGCCGGGTCAAAGCGATCCAGCACGGACAACCCATCTTTACGCTGTCCGCTTCCTTTCATCTCGATGAGCCTGGTTTCAGCCATGAAATCCCCATGCCGGATGTTCCGGATCCGGATTCACTGCCGAGCGAACAGGATATTCGGGAACGCGTGATGCCGCTAATGCCCGATCCGGTGCGCAAATATTTCGAGCGCGAACGGCCGATTGAGCTAAGGCCCGTCGAATTCAAACGCTATATGTCGCGGGAAGGTTTGCCGCCGCGCTTTCATGTCTGGATTCGCGCCACAGGTGCTCTGCCGGATGATCCGGCGATCCATCAATGTGTGCTTGCTTACGCGTCCGACATGACGCTCCTCGATTCAACACTCGTGGCCCATGGCCGCACGGTCTTCGAGCGGGAAATTCAAGCGGCAAGCCTTGATCATGCGCTTTGGTTTCACCGCCCCTTTCGGGCGGATGAATGGCTTCTTTACGCGCAGGACAGCCCCTTCACCGGAGGTGCCCGAGGCTTTGCACGGGGTGCCATTTTCAAACGCGATGGCACCCTCATCGCCTCGGTGGCGCAAGAGGGCTTAATCCGCTTTCGGCCGGATCTGGCCAAATCCTGAACTGCCTATTATTTAGGCATATGCCTCCACAAAAGGCTGCGATCGATGGCGATTCAGCCGGAATCGGCTGGATTCACCCCTGAATCAGGGGTGGCACAAGGCTTGTTTTAGAGAAATCAGCTCAAGTCGCGACCGAAGGGTTGTTGACGGCAAACTGAGGGATCTAGACGCCATGAAAATCGTGATGGCCATCATCAAGCCCTTCAAGCTCGAAGAGGTGCGCGACGCGCTAACCTCGCTCGGCGTGCATGGACTGACCGTGACGGAAGTCAAAGGTTATGGACGGCAAAAGGGACACACCGAAATCTATCGCGGCGCTGAATATGCCGTGAGTTTCCTACCCAAGCTCAAGATCGAAGTTGCGGTTGCCTCCGACCTCGTCGGCAAGGTGATCGACGCCATTACTGGGGCGGCCAAAACCGGCCAGATCGGCGACGGCAAAATCTTCGTAATGCCGATTGAGCAAGCCGTCCGCATCCGGACCGGCGAACGTGACAATGACGCGCTCTAATTTTTGAGCTGCAGGAGATAAACCAATGACGCTTTCCCGTTTTACAAAATCGGCGCTTGGAGGGCTTGCCCTTACTGCGCTCGCGGCTGGTGCCGCCTATGCCGGCGATGCGCCGGTTGCCAATAAAGGCGATACGGCTTGGATGCTCATTTCCACCGCCCTCGTTCTAATGATGTCGATCCCTGGTCTCGCACTGTTCTATGGTGGCCTTGTCCGCTCGAAGAACATGCTCTCGGTGATGGCGCAGGTCTTCGCGATTGTGGCGCTCGTGGGCGTCATTTGGGTCGTCTATGGTTACTCGCTCGCCTTCACAAATGGCGGCGGGCTTAATGCCTATGTCGGCGGCTTGTCGAAAGCCTTTCTCGCCGGTGTGACACCGGACTCCACGGCGGCAACCTTCTCGAATGGCGTTGTCATTCCTGAACTCGTCTACATGGTCTTCCAAATGACCTTCGCGATGATCACGCCCGCCCTCATCATCGGCGCGATTGCGGAACGCGTTCGGTTCTCCGCTCTGATCGTGTTCGTTGTCTTGTGGGTGACGGTGATTTATTTCCCGATCGCGCATATGGTTTGGTATTGGGCCGGTC
Source organism: Hyphomicrobiales bacterium (assembly GCA_947455645.1). Lineage (GTDB taxonomy): Bacteria > Pseudomonadota > Alphaproteobacteria > Rhizobiales > Beijerinckiaceae > CAIUPE01. The sequence continues at coordinate 38,586 of CANGPA010000012.1, forward strand.
CGGATGCCTTGGGTGATGCGGCAAAGGCCTTGGCGGCAGCGGCTGATGATGCGGCCAAAGCAACAGCACAAGCCAATCTTGATGCGGTTTCTGCTGATGCAGGTCTGATGTTCCAATGGGGCGCGCTCGACTTTGCAGGCGGCACCGTCGTTCACATCAATGCCGGTATTGCAGGCCTTGTTGGTGCTCTCATCATTGGCAAGCGTACGGGCTATGGCAAAGAACTCATGGCACCGCATTCGTTGACGATGACCATGATCGGCGCCGCGCTTTTGTGGGTCGGTTGGTTCGGCTTTAACGCTGGCTCCAATCTCGAAGCCAATGGCGTCACGGCACTGGCTTTCGTCAACACGATGGTGGCAACCGCTGCAGCCTCGCTCTCCTGGCTCTTTGTTGAGTGGATTGCCAAGGGCAAGCCTTCTCTGCTCGGTCTTGTGTCGGGTGCGGTTGCCGGTCTCGTCGCCATCACGCCAGCGTCTGGCTATGCGGGCCCGATGGGTTCGGTTGTGCTCGGCCTTCTTGCCGGTGGTGTCTGCTTCTTCTTCTGCTCAACAGTGAAGAATGCATTCGGCTATGACGACTCGCTCGATGTGTTCGGCGTTCACTGCGTTGGTGGCATTATCGGCGCCATCGGCACGGGCGTCTTGGTCAGCAAGGGCCTCGGCGGAATGGGTCTCGTTGACTATGTGTCAAATCCGGGCTCAGCCGTTGAAGGTGCCTACTCGATGAGCGCGCAAGTCTGGACGCAAGCGAAAGCGGTTCTGCTCACTTTGGTGTGGTCGGGTGTTGGTTCAGCAATTCTTTACAAGCTTGTTGATATCGTCATCGGACTGCGTGTTCCCGTCGAACAGGAACGCGAAGGTCTCGACATCGCGAGCCATGGCGAACGCGCCTATAATTACTGATCTAGAATCCGGGGCGGTATGCCGCCCCGGCCCTTCTTTGAGTTAAGTCAGTTTTCTTCGCGTTTCTTCAAATTCCTCCCAAGACTCGAGCAGGCGGCCTTATGGCCGCCTTCTTTTTTGCGAAAATAGCGCAAGGTTAATCACGCATTAACCCCAAGACCTCTATTCAAATGAAGTCCCCTTGTACCCTGACGGTTTGTCAATGCGTCTTTCCCGTTCCCGTCATCCTGAAATAGCCGATTTGCTCGGTCACGTTCGGCTGTTCCTTGGCCGGCGCGTATCCGAAATGACGGGAATCATCATTCTCGTTGCCGTTATCTCTGTTCTGATCGCGCTGGTGACATGGTCCGCACAAGATCCAAGCATCAACCAGGCGGTTAATCGTCCGGTCAGCAATTTCATGGGTCGGCCCGGTGCAATTCTGTCGGACATTCTGATGCAATTGTTCGGGCTTGCGTCTTTGGCCTTTGTCGCGCCCGGCGGTTTTCTCGGTTTGAAACTTTTGTCGGCACGCCCAGTTGGCGCAATGCGCTGGCGTATCGGCCTATGGATTTTGGGTGCGCTGTCGGTTGCGGGAATTTTGAGTGCCTTGCCCATTATGGGCGCATGGCCTTTGCCGATTGGTTTGGGCGGTGTCGTGGGCGATACAATGCTGGTTCTGATTGCATCGATTCCACCTTTTTATGGCATGACGGCAAAACCGATTGCGCTGTTGCTCTTTGGCAGTTTTGCGTTGGTTGGGTTGGCCGCTGGCGCGGGTGTGAGTTTGCGGCGTCCTGAACCAGGACATTTCGATCGCTATGACGATGACGCGATTGATGATGTCTATGATGACCATGATGACATCACCGAGACAGCAAAATCCAAAAATCCATTCATGCGCGTTTTGGGATGGGGCATCTTTCCATTCACCTTTGCGATTCGCGCGCTGAGAAACTGGGTTCAACGCCGTATCACACCCGATGATCCCTTCGCCGCGCGACAAACACAAAGAAGCAATCGTCGTGAGCCGGGCCTTGATTACGATATGCCGGCTGAGGACGAGGTGGCCGTTGAGGATGATGTTGAGCCGCGCGTCGTACCGCGCAAAAAACGCGCGCCAGCAAAGCCTATCAAAGCCGCAAACGCCAATGGCCAGCTTGATCTTTACACGCTGCCCTCACCCACGCTTTTGGCTGAAGCGAAAAAGGCCATTGGCCCCGTGATGTCGAGTGAAGCGCTCGAGGAAAACGCGCGTCAGCTTGAAGGCGTGCTTGATGATTTCGGCGTGCGTGGTGAAATCGGCAATGTGCGCCCGGGGCCTGTTGTCACGCTTTACGAACTCGAGCCCGCACCCGGTATCAAATCATCCCGTGTGATTGGTCTTGCAGATGATATTGCACGCTCGATGAGCGCCGTTTCTGCGCGTGTTGCCGTGGTGCCCGGACGTAATGCGATTGGCATCGAATTGCCCAATCAAAAACGCGAAACAGTTTATCTGCGTGAACTGATCAACAATGCCGACTTTGTTGGCAGCCAGATGAAACTCGCTTTGGCGCTCGGCAAAACAATCGGTGGCGAACCTGTCATTGTTGATCTCGCACGCATGCCGCATTTGCTTGTGGCGGGCACGACCGGTTCAGGAAAATCGGTTGCCATCAACACAATGATTTTGTCGCTTCTTTATCGGTTGAAGCCTGTAGAATGCCGCCTGATCATGTTTGATCCGTAAATGCTTGAACTCTCCGTCTATGACGGCATTCCGCACCTGCTCACACCGGTTGTGACGGATCCGCGCA
>CANGPA010000013.1 GCA_947455645.1 Hyphomicrobiales bacterium
CTGAGCCGGAACGGTCATCGCGCCGAGGCCACCGGTTGCGCCAAGAGCGGCAACACCTGCAGCGCCCTTCAACAGGCTGCGCCGGTCGGTCTTCATGCCGAAGACGTGGTTGTACAGATCAACCTTCATTGAGTTTATCTCCCCATTTTTTGCAGACGTGCTGTTTTCGCTCGCCAGATGGGTAAGCTATCGGACCAAGGGGCACTGTCAATGGTCGGGAAAGCCCCAAACAGGTCTACAGTGCAGAAAAGATGGATCCACTGCGTGTAGAGCCTTAGTTATGGGCAGAATCGTCTGTTTCGCGTTCTGATTCCGAGAGCGATACAAAGCGCGCGGCGATGCGGCTTGCTTCTTTCGCTGAGTCGGAAAGGGCGTGGCCCTTCGCAAGGGCGCCCGCGAGCGCGCCGATAAAACAATCGCCTGCACCATGGGTCGAGATCACGGTTACCGGCGTGGCCGCGATGGTGATGGGCGGTTGGCCCTTTTCACCCAAAACCAGCCCGTCGCCGCCCAGCGTGACGATGACATCGCGCCGTGCCTGCCCGAGCGGTTCCAGCGCGCGGACCGCGTCGGCGGGGGTGTGGACCTCGCCGCCGCCCAGCATGCCGGCCTCGACGCGGTTGACGACAAGAAGGTCGACCAACGCATCAAGCGCGGCAGACAGCGGACGCGCCGGGGCGGCGTTGAGGATGACCCGCGCGCCGTTTTCTCGCGCGGCAAGCGCCACGGCGGTGTTGACCGCATCGGGCACTTCATTTTGCAGGATGAGGATGTTCGCACCGCCAAGACGGGTGAAGGCCCGTGCCGCATCCTGCGGATCAAGGGTTAGATTAGAGCCGGAAACGATCACCGCACCATAATCGCCATTGGCTTTGACGATGGCCACGCTCATGCCCGACCCGGCTTGAGGGTCGACGCCCACTTCGCGGCGATCCACCAGAGCGGCATCGAGATGGGTGTTGAGCCTTGAGCCGAAATCATCGCCACCAATGCGGCCGATCATGGCGGTGCGCGAGCCGAGTTTGGCGCTCATGACGGCCTGATTGCCGCCTTTTCCGCCGCATTTATAGGCCCAGGCGGTGCCAACGGCAGTTTCGTCGACGCGCGGCAGATCGGGCGCATCGACCATAATGTCGAGGTGAAGGCTGCCGCAGACGATGATGTCGAAGGCGGGGGCGGGGGTTTTATCGGTCATATGCCCATCTGTCCCGAGAGCCGAGGGATCAGTCAAGCCGGTCGAGCCATTCGGGCGCGACGCGGGATTTCGGAATGCGCGGGGCTTCGAGCTCCTCAAGGATCAGCCGCGCCGCGGAGGGCAAGCGGTCGGGGACGGGGTGGGGATCGATCTGCAAGGCGGCCCAGAGGGCAGCCCAATGGCGCACCGCATTCCACGGATTATAGCCGCCCCCGCCGACAATCATGCTGATGGGCGCCCGTGACAGCGTGGCGAGGAGGGCCGCGCGCAAAGCGGGGATCGAGAGGGCGAGCCCACAGAGCGGATCGCCTTTCAGCGCGTCCGCGCCGCTCATGACAAGAATGGCTTCCGGGGCAAAGCGATCCAAGGCGGGTAGGATATGCTCGTCGAGCAAAACGGCGAGGGCCGGATCATCAAAGCCGGACGGAACTGCGAAATTCAGCGCGGTTGGCGTTGAGTGTTGCCCGCTATTGGGCCAGCGCTTTTGTTCATGCAGCGAAATGCACAGCACGCGCGGATCGGATGCGAACGCATCCTCAACACCATCGCCATGATGGGCATCAAAATCGACATAGGCGATGCGGCTCAATCCCCTTTGAAGCCAATGAGAGAGAGCAAAAACCGGATCATTGGTGAAACAAAAACCGCTCGCGCGATCAGGCCGCCCATGATGCGTGCCGCCGGCTGTGAAAAAAACGGTACGGCGTTGAAGGGCAAGCTCAGCTGCAGCCAGCGCATTGCCTACAAGCAAGGCGGTGCGTTCATAAAGGCCCGGATAAAGCGGATTATCGAGCGTGCCGATTTTGAACGTTTCGCGCAGCATAGTGAGATCGGCACGCGGATCATTGGCGGATTGAAGCGCATCGACATAAGCGGCCGTGTGAAAGCGCAACAGCGTTTCACGCGAGGCGGCGGTGCCTTCGTGATACTGATCCGGCGCCAGCCAATGCAGAGTCTGAAGCAGATCAATCAGCGCGCCGACGCGGCGAATGGCCAGAGGATGCCGCCCGGTATGGCGCGGGGTGTGAAAGACAGGATGGCTGACGAGGAGCGGGCTTAAGCCTTGTGTCATTCTATTTTTGTCGTCCGTACGGCAGGCCAATTTTAATCTGGATCAAGTCGTAAAGAGCGGCGCTGGCCTATGCAAAGGGTTAATTGCCGCGCCATGATCCACAAGGTTAGATCAACAGGGTAAGGCTTCACATCAAGACGCCCATTTTTTGGGCGCGGGAGGATGCAATCCGATGCGCTTGGCGCTGATCACGGATGTTCACAGCAATCGCGAGGGTTTCTCCGCGGTGCTTGATGATCTTTCGCTGCGCAAGATCGATCGCTTCGTGCTTCTCGGGGATCTGGTAGGTTATGGCCCCGATCCGGAATGGTGCGTGGCCATGGCGCAACGCCTCGTTGAAGAGGGGGCACTGGCGGTGAAGGGCAATCATGATCACGCGATTGCTACGCCTTCGGTTAATCTCAATGCGCTCGCGCGCGCCGCGATTGATTGGACAAGGCCGCGATTGAATGATGCAGCGCGTTTGTTTCTCGCGCAATTGCCGATGACGGTCGAAGCGGCCGATGCGGTCTTTGTGCATGCGAGCCTGCATGAGCCCGAGACGTGGGATTACATCACGAATGAGCGCCGTGCGGTCGCATCGTTTCGCAAAACGTCGGCGCGGCTGATTGCCTGCGGCCATACGCATCGTCCCTTGCTGACCAGTCTTGATTCGCGCGGTGCGGTGCATGCCCATGCCGTCACGATGGGCGTGGCTTTGCCTTTGCTGCGATCACGGCGGTGGCTCGCGGTTGTCGGTTCAGCCGGGCAACCGCGCGATGGCAATCCGCGTGCGGGCTATGCGATTTACGATCAGAGCAAACGCGAATTCGAATTTCGCCGCGTGCCTTATGATGTGGGCACGACAATGACAAAAATGCGCGACTTTGGATTGCCCGAACCTCTCGCCGCACGGTTGATGAAAGGCATTTGACCAAAGATGAAACTTAAACCCTATACCGGTCTTGAGATTGACGGATTTATCTTGGGCGACCGCCTGCATAAAGGCGGCTTTGCAACAATTTGGGATGTCACGCATCCGGACCATACGCTGCCGATGGTGATGAAAGTACCAAGCATTACCGACGGCTTTGACGGGCCAACGATTGTTGGCTTTGAAGTTGAGCAAATGATCATGCCGCGTCTGAGCGGTCCGCATGTGCCAAAAATAATTGCCATCGGTGATTTTGCGGTGATGCCCTATCTTGTTTGCGAACGCATTGCGGGCACGCCCTTATCCAATCGTTTTTTGGCAACGCCCGTTGCGCTTGATGAAGCGGTGTTGCTCGCAACACGTATGGCCAAGGCCGTGCATGATCTCCATCGGCAACATGTTGTGCATCTTGATTTGAAGCCCGAAAATTTTCTCGAAAAAGCCGATGGTCATTTGGTGGTGATTGATTTCGGATTATCGCGCCATGATCAATTGCCCGATCTTCTGGCGGAGGAATTTGAAATTCCGATGGGGACCTATCCCTATATTGCGCCGGAGCAAGTGTTGCATCAGCGCGATGATTTGCGCAGCGACGTCTTTGCCCTGGGCGCCATGCTCTATGAATTGGTGACCGGTAAACCACCTTTCGGAAAACCAGAACGGCTTGCCGATGTGAAGCCGCGTTTGTGGCAACGCCCCAAACCGCCCCGCACGCTGATCGAGGAGTGTCCGGAATGGTTACAGGAAATTATTTTACGCGCGCTTGAGACGGACCCAAAGGACCGCTATCAATCGGCGGCGCAATTTCTGTTTGATTTAAGACATCCGGACCAAGTGACGCTCACAGAGCGTGCGCAGCGTTTAACCGATGATGCGCTTTCTCTGCGTGTGAAACGATGGTGGCGCGGCCGCTCATTGGAGCGTTTTGACACACCGCCCGCAATGACGGCGCAAATCGAAAAAGCACCGATCATTATGGTTGCTGTTGATCTATCTCCCGATATGGAGGCGCTGGCGGATCGCTTATTGTTGTCGGCGCGCCGCATGTTGATCATTCAACCCGATGCGCGGATTGCTTGCACCAATGTGGTGAAAACAAAACGCGTGGGCCTTGATTCGGCGCTTGATGCCGATGGCAATCACATTCATGTGGCGCGCCTTGTCGCGTTACGAGATTGGGCATCGCGGCTTGATTTGCCGGAAGAGCGCATGACTTGTGCGGTTCTTGAAGGTCCAGATCCAGCGGCCGTGCTTGTTGATTACGCGCGTCACAATCATGTTGATCATATCTTGATTGGCGCGCGGGGCTCGTCATCCGCGCGGCGCTTTTTGGGATCCGTTTCCAGTCAAGTGGTTGCCGAAGCGCCTTGCAGTGTGAGTGTGATCCGCTTACCGCAGGCGGATCACAATGCGGTGACCGAAACAGAAATTGAGGCTGGAGGAATGATCTAATTTAGAGCAATGATATAATTTATTTGTGATTTTTATGACGCTACCGGCAGAGGATCAAAATCCTGCCATTGCGTTGATGACGGCGCGCGCGGCGGACGTGCCGTTGATTGTTCTTCGAGTGCATAGGTTGTGTCACGCAAGAACTGCGTGAGTGCGCTGCGATCATTAAAGCGTGCGATCGTTTGTGGCGTGATGGGCGCTCCAATCGAAATGTTTAGAGATGTTCCGATGCGATCACGCACTTCTTTGAAGATCAGAGCCAAACGCAAGGTTGAACTGATGTGACTTGCGATTTGGAACAAACGACTGTTTTGTCCTTGAAAAAATACAGGCACAACGGTGGCCTGCGCGCGTTGAATGAGTTGTGCCGTGAATGGTTGCCAAGGCCAATCAATCGCCGGTGTACGGCCCAATTTATCGGGCGAAGTTGAAATAGCACCCGCGGGAAACACAACAATCGCGCCGCCCTGATCAAGATGCGTACGCGCGGCTTTGCGCGTTTCGAGATTGGCAGCGAGCGCTTCTTCGGTGCCGGAAAAATCAACCGGAAGCAGATAGGGGCGAGCCTCAGGCGCGCGCAGCAAAGCGGCATGGGTGAGGACCAGAAAATCCTTGCGCACTTTCTCCATCAGCCAGCAAATCGCGATGCCATCGAGCACGCCATAAGGATGATTGGCAACGATCACCAGCGGGCCTGTTTTCGGAATGGCCTCGAGCGCTTGGTGATCGAGTTCGATTGTAAGGTCGAGCAGGCGAACGGCCGCTTGCCAGAAGCTCTCATCCGCAACCGGATGGCGCTGATTCTGCTCATAGAGTTTTTTGAGCGCCGGCTGCCCTGTCACTTGTTCCACAAGACGAATGGCAAGTTGCTGAACAAGCGGTTGAGTCGGTTCGGAATAAGAGAAGCGTGACTGGTTCATGACACCCCTCTCATCGATTTCGATGACAGGATGATGACAAAATGCGGCTGGTCGGTGCCCGATGTTTTGGGACCGACCAATAGTCAAAAGAAAACCCCGGATCTTTCGATCCGGGGTATTAGAATTTATGGGATGATTTTTGGATCGCCCTAACAGTTTAACCCAAATGTTGCGGCCGCATATCGCTGGCGCTGATGCCGGCCACGGCAACCGGCTTTTTCATCGCGTCGCGACGGAACGGTTCGCCAAGCTCCTGATTGATCATGGCTTCGATCAAGGTGGTCTTGCCATGGTTCATCTGGTCGTCGATGGCTTTGGCAAGTGCATCGCGCAGCTCGTCTTGCGTACGGGCTTTCACGCCCTGCAAGCCGCAGGCTTTGGCGATTTCGGCATAAGACACATCGGTGTCGAGCTCGGTGCCGATGAAATTGTCATCATACCAGAGTGTCGAATTGCGCTTTTCCGCACCCCATTGATAATTGCGGAACACAACCATGGTGATTGGCGGCCATTCCTTGCGGCCAATGGCGGTGAGTTCCGTAACCGCAATGCCGAAGGCACCGTCACCGGCAAAGCCGACGACTGGCACATCGCGTTGTGCAATCTTGGCGCCGATGATTGAAGGCAAACCGTAACCGCATGGGCCAAACAGGCCCGGGGCGAGATATTTGCGGCCTTCCTCAAAGGTTGGATAGGCATTGCCGATGGCGCAATTATTGCCGATGTCGGACGAGATGATCGCGTTTTTCGGCAGCGCGGATTGAATCGCACGCCATGCCATGCGCGGGCTCATCCAATCGGGCTTGGCCTTGCGCGCGCGCTGGTTCCAAGTTGTGCCCGGATCGTCATCTTCGTGATCCATCGACGAGAGCTGCTGCGCCCAACGCGATTTGGTGGTGGAGATGAGATTTTTGCGCTCTTCACGACCGGCATTGCCCGCAGCGGCGGCGAGTTTGCCCAAAATCGATTCGGCCACTTGTTTGGCGTCGCCAATGATTCCCACCGTGACTTTTTTGGTGAGCCCGATGCGGCTTGGGTTGATATCGACCTGAATGATCTTGGCTTGTTTGGGCCAGTAATCGAGGCCGTAGCCCGGAAGCGTCGAGAAGGGGTTCAAGCGGGTGCCGAGTGCCAACACGACATCGGCTTGCTGGATGAGCTCCATCGCCGCTTTCGACCCATTATAGCCCAGCGGACCCGCAAAAAGACGATGCGAACCGGGGAACGCATCATTGTGCTGATAGCCAACGCAGACCGGTGCATCGAGACGCTCAGCCAGCGCCATGGAGGCAGGGATCGCGCCGCCGATGACCACGCCCGCTCCATTGAGGATGACCGGGAATTTGGCCTCGGAGAGCAGCTTCGCCGCTTCCGCAATCGCATCCGCGCCGCCGGAGGGGCGTTCGAACTCAACCGGAACAGCGAGATCGATATCGACCACTTGGGTCCAGATATCGCGCGGGATGTTGATCTGTGCCGGTGCCGAGAGGCGCTTGGCGTTCATGATCACGCGGTTCAGGGTTTCGGAAATACGGACGGGATCGCGCACTTCTTCCTGATAGCAGACCATATCTTTGAACAGCGCCATCTGCTCGACTTCCTGGAAGCCGCCGAGACCGATGGTGCGGTTGGCCGCTTGCGGCGTGATCAGTAAGAGCGGGGTATGGTTCCAATAGGCGGTTTTGACGGCGGTGACGAAATTGGTGATGCCGGGACCGTTTTGCGCGATCATCATGCACATTTTGCCAGAGGCGCGGGTGTAACCATCGGCCATCATGCCGCCGGAGCCTTCATGCGCGCAGTCCCAAAAATTGATTCCTGCTTTCGGAAACAGGTCCGAAATCGGCATGAAGGCCGAGCCGATAATGCCAAAAGCATTGTCGATGCCGTGCATCTGGAGCGTTTTGACGAAGGCTTCTTCGGTTGTCATTTTCATGGTTACGGGCTCCCTTGGGTCTGATTGCGCCCGGCTTTCGGGCTCTCTTCGTCCGCATTTAGCGGGTGGATGTGCCAGAGGTTTAGGACCACTTGGCAGGGCTTGTGAAGTCCACTTGGTCCAAGTTCGGGCATTTTTTAGAGCTTGCGGGAGAAGGGCTGCCCGAAAGAATGCTTTACTTTGTGCATCGCACCGTGCGAAGGACAGTCCTAGCGTCGGTTTTCGACAATTCTACGATGCGTGAAGCATCTCCTTGAGGCTTGATCGAGCCGTTTGGACATGCCCGTCCGTCGACCGCCAGAACTTCGCGTTCTGAACTTTCCTGACATCCCTTTCACGCCGGGGGCGTCGCATGGCTGAACCTCGGGTTCGGCTATGGCGAGTTTTTCGCCCTCTGCTCGTCACGGTTCCGTGCCCTCAGGCGCGGCCGCCGTTCCCTGATGTCTTTTTGAAAGTTGAACTTTTGACCACTTTTTCTGATTTGGGCCTGTCGGTCCCTTTGCTTAAAACCCTCACCGCTGAGGGCTATTCCACCCCAACCCCGATCCAAGAACAGGCGATCCCCGAGCTTTTGCGCGGACGCGATCTGTTCGGCATCGCCCAGACGGGCACCGGCAAGACGGCGGCTTTTGCCTTGCCGATTTTGCAGCGCCTGTCGAATGACCCCAAGCCGCTTAAGGCCAAATCCTGCCGGGCGCTGATTTTGTCGCCGACCCGCGAATTGGCCAAGCAAATCACCGAGAGCTTCCGCGTCTATGGACGCCAGCTGCGGCTGCGCACGGAAGCCGTTTATGGCGGCATGCCGATTGGCCGTCAGATCCGCGCGCTTGCCGGTGGTGTTGATATTCTCGTGGCGACACCCGGTCGTCTCATCGATCTCATCCAGCAACGCGCCATTGTTTTGGCGGATGTGAATCTGCTTGTTTTGGACGAAGCCGATCAGATGCTGGATCTCGGATTTATTCATCCGATCCGTCAATTGGCGGCGATGCTCGCCAAATCGCGCCAGACCATGTTGTTTTCGGCAACTTTGCCGAAAGCGATTGTCGAGCTCGCCGATGCGTTTCTTGATAATCCGGTGCGTGTGCACATCACGCCGGTTGCCACAACGGCTGAGCGCGTTGAGCAAAAGATTGTTTTCGTTGAAACCGCGCGCAAACAGGATTTGTTGCATGCGCTTTTGACAGACGAGACCATTCATCGCGCGCTCGTGTTTACGCGGACGAAATTCAGCGCGGATCGCGTGGTGGCGCGTCTTGAAGCGATGAAGATTGGCGCGGTTGCCATTCATGGCAATAAGAGCCAACCACAGCGTGAACGCGCATTGGCCGATTTCAAAGCCGGACGCGTACGATTGCTTGTGGCGACCGACATTGCAGCGCGTGGCATTGATATTGATAACGTCTCCCATGTGATCAATTTCGACCTGCCGAATTCTCCTGAAAGCTATGTTCACCGCATCGGACGAACCGCGCGTGCGGGTGCCGAAGGTGCCGCGATTTCATTCTGCGATCGCGAAGAGCTGGGCTTTTTGAAGGATATCGAACGGCTCACACGCCAATCGATTCCCGATCTTGAAAATCCGCTCGGGCCTGCGGCGCATGATCGTCAAAGCCGTGGCGGCAGCAAATCGGGCAAAGCACCCGGACAAAACCAAGCCAAACGCCGTTTCCAAAATCGTGGACCCAAACGCGGGCCCGAGCGTGGTTCGGAGCGTGGCTCGGATCGCGGATCAGCCGCACCGCAGGCGGATGCAAACGCAGGCGCAAAAAAATTCAAGCGGCGGCCCTCGCGCAATCGTTTCGCGAAAGCGGTTGGCGCGAAGGCGTAAGCCTCTTTTAATTGAGAGAGATATCAGGCCAGCCCTTCACGGGGCTGGTCTTTTTTTTAATACTCAAAGATATGCCTGTATCGACGGATTATCCGCGTTTGATCTGGCACAAATCGCTTGCGTTCAAATCCGCCTAGGACTCGCTCGTGAGAGGGCGCACCGGTGATCGGTGCTGCTTTTTTCCTGAGGGCGGAGGCAGGCCATGACCGATTATGCGGCAGTAGAACAAATCCTGAAAGCACGGTTTGACGAATTGAACGCCCGGGTGGCCGAGCTCGATGCCCTCTTGCAAGCGCCGCTATCAGCCGATTTCGCCGAACAGGCGGGCGATCTTGAAGGGCATGAATCGCTTGTGATTTTGGAAGAGCAGGCTTTGCGCGAGCTCGGCTCGATCAAGGCGGCGTTGAACCGGATCGCACGCGGCACTTACGGGATTTGCGCCGTATGTGGCGAGCCGATCCCTGTCAAACGCCTTGAGGCGGTGCCGACGGCCTTGCGCTGCGTCACCTGCGAGCAGCAAAGCTGATTCTTTTTGTATTTTTGAGTAAAATTGCGGATCTCAGGGATATGATTTGACGCCTTGAGCGGGAATGGCTAGCTTTTTTCCTCATCAATGAGCCGCGCCAAGCGGTGGATGAGGGGGGATGATGCAGGCGGCACACGCTATGGGTGCAAGTGCGAAGGCGCGCGGCCAATCCCCTGCGCTGTCTCTTGTGGGGATGACCAAAGCCTTTGGCGGCACGCTGGCCGTCAATAATGTCAGTTTTGATTTGGCCGCGGGGGAAATCCTCGCTCTGCTTGGCCAGAATGGCGCAGGTAAATCGACCGTCATCAAAATGCTTGCCGGTGTTTATACGCCGGATGCGGGGGCGCTTTTTATGGATGGCGCGCCACATGATCCGCGCCATGCGAAAAACTCCATCGCGTTCATTCATCAAGATCTGGGCCTGATCGAGTGGATGACGGTGGCCGAGAATATTGCCATTGCTCAAGGCTATCCGCGCAAAAATGGATTGATCGATTGGGCGCGTGTGGATGCGATGGCGCGCGAGTCGCTTGCGATGATTGCGCATGACATTGATCCGAGCCAGCGTGTGGGGGATTTGACCCGCACGGAAAAATCCCTCGTGGCGATTGCCCGCGCGCTGGGGGTGAATGCACGGGTGCTTGTGCTTGACGAGCCGACTGCCAGTCTGCCTCAAGGCGAAGTCGAATTGCTCTTCAACGTGTTGCGTCAATTAAAGGCGCAAGGTGTGAGCATAATTTATGTCTCGCATCGGCTCGATGAAGTGTTTGCGATTTCCGATCGTTTGGTTGTTTTGCGCGACGGCAAACTTGTCGATGATCGACCAACGGCTGAGGCCGATTCAGAATCGCTGATTGCATCCATCATCGGACGGCGTCCGGAAAGCGTGTTTGTGCGGCCTAAAACATTGCGAAGCGATGTGTTGCTTGAATGCACAGCGCTTGCGATTGGTGATATCGGGCCGGTATCGTTCCGATTGCGTCGCGGGGAAATTTTATCGCTTGTTGGCTTGCGTGGTGCAGGACAAGAACAGATTGGCCGTATTCTTGTCGGAGACGTGTCGCGCGATGCGGGACAGATTACGCTTCTCGGGCAGGCTCTCGCATGCGCATCGCCGACCGAGGCGATTGCGCAGGGATTGGGGTTTGTCGCCGGGGATCGCGTGGCGGAATCAGTTGCCGCCGGTATGGCCGTTCGCGAGAACATGTTCATCAATCCCGGTGCGGCCGGCCATTCGCCTTTTACGTTGCGCAGTCCGAACAGCGAGGCGCGCCAGAGCCGTGCGCTTGGCACGGACATTGATCTTTATCCCAATGATCCCGAAGCGCCGATTGAAACGCTTTCCGGCGGCAATCAGCAAAAAGTGGTGATGTCACGCTGGATGCATATTGGGCCCGAAGTGCTCGTTCTCGAAGATCCCACCGCCGGTGTTGATGTCGGTGCGAAGGCTGAAATCTATCGCTTGCTCGGCACCGCATTGGCGCGCGGACAGGGGGTGATTTTGATCTCAACCGATTTTGAAGAAGTCGCTGCGATTTGTCACCGCGCGCTGGTGTTTCGTGATGGCGTGATTGCCGCAGAAATCGACGAGCATGATTTATCGGTTGAATCCATCACACGCGCGGCGGCGTTGTCATCGGCGACTTCTGCGTCCACCTCTTCCGAATCCACCTCTTCCGAATCCTCGTCTCATTCCTAATCAGGGGCTTCCACCTTATGACGTCGATCAAATCAACCGCCCTTGAGCCAACCAAAGCCGAGCTGAAGCAGCTGAGCGGCACGCAAAAACTTATGCGTCTTGCGCCGGTTTACGGTTTGCCCCTGTTTACCGTCGCGCTGATTGTATTCTTCTCGCTCATTCTGCCCGATACATTTCCGACCATGTTGAATGTGCGTTCGATTTTAAATGATAAATCGATCATCGCCATTCTCTCGCTTGCGGCGATGATTCCGATGATGGCTGGACGCATTGATTTGACCGTCGGCTACGGCATTGTGTTGTGGCATGTGCTGGCCGTCGCCTTGCAAACCAAAATGGGGTTCAGCTGGCCCGTGGCCTGTGTGATCGTGATTTTGTTTGGATGTATTCTCGGCTTGATCAACGGGTTTCTGGTTGAGCTCGCGCAGATTGACAGTTTCATCGCCACACTTGGAACCGGAACCATTCTTTATGCGATTGCGTTGTGGTATTCCGAAGGGCGGCAGGTGATTGGCGTTCTGCCGCGCGGGTTTACTGATCTTTATGCGGCGATGCCGCTCGGCATTCCGATCTCGACATTTTACGTCGCGTTTCTGGCGCTGGTACTCTGGGCCGTTACAGAATATCTGCCGATTGGCCGGTATCTTTACGCGATTGGGGCCAATCAACGCGCCGCGATTTTGAACGGTATTCCGACGCGGCGCTATGTGATTGGCAGTTTCGTGGCGTCAGGTGTTTTGGGCGCGATTGCCGGTATTTTATTGGCCGCGCGCTTGCGCATTGGTCAGGCGAGTGTCGGGCTTGAATTTTTATTGCCTGCCCTTGTGGGCGCCTTTCTCGGATCGACCACGATCAAGCCGGGTCGCGTCAATGTGTGGGGCACGATCATCGGTGTTGCCATTCTGGCGATTGGTATTGCGGGCATCCAGCAGCTTGGCGGCGATTTTTATATCGAGCCTTTGTTTAATGGTATTACCTTGCTGATTGCGATTGGTCTTGCGGGTTATGCGCAACGGCGTCGCGGCCAGGTTACCCGTACGCGTACCCAACCCCCTTCGCCAACCCCGCCTGCAGCATAAGCTGCACTTAGGTTTGGCTCCCGCCCTTCACGCTCTCCGTAGCGCGAAGTCATAACGACAACTGGAGGAATAGGAATGAAACTGAAACACTCTTTGGCGCTGTTAGCCGCCACGGTCGCGTTGCCCATGATGGCGATTGCGGCGCATGCTGACGCTGTATCGGATGCGCAGAAGACGGTTGATTTGATGAGTACGCCAAACGCGCCTTGGACGGGCCCGACAACAGGTCCGAAGGCTGCGGCTGGCAAGACGATCATCTATGTCTCGACCAACCAGAACAATGGCGGCGCGCTGGGCGCTGGCAATGGTGTGAAGGAAGCGGCCGCCAAGATCGGCTGGACCTTCAAGCTCATCGACGGCAAAGGCTCGGTCTCCGGACAGGCGTCTGCTTTGACCCAAGCGATTGCGGCAAAGCCTGATGTCATCGTGCTCGGCGGTATCGACGCGAAGGAACAAGCCACGGCCGTTGAAGAAGCCGGCAAGCAAGGCATTGTGATCATGGGCTGGCATTCTTATGCGCATCCAGGCGCGCATGAAACATTGCCGATCTTCAACAACATCACGACCGATCCGATTGAAGTGGCAAAATCCGCAGCCGCATTCCCATGCGCTACGACAAAGGGCAATGTCGGCGCCGTTGTGTTCACCGACTCGAATTATGAAATCGCCGTACGCAAATCAAACGCGATGGCCGATTACATCAAGGCTTGCGGCAATTCGAAGGTTCTCGAAATCGTCGATACGCCTTTGGCTGAAGCCTCAACCCGTATGCCGCAGCTCACCACCGCTTTGCTGCAGAAATACGGCAAGGCTTGGACGCATGCGCTCTCGATCAACGATCTGACCTTCGACTTCATGGCGCCTGCGCTTTCAGCAGCCGGCATCAAGGGTGATGGCAATCCGATCTCGATCTCGGCGGGTGACGGCTCCGAAGTCGCCTTCCAGCGTATCCGCTCCGGCGAATATCAAGCCGGCACGGTTGCTGAGCCTTTGAACCTTCAGGGCTGGCAGATTGTCGACGAAGCCAACCGCGCTTTGAACAAGCAGAAAGAAAGCGGCTTTGTGGCGTTGCCGCATCTCTTTGTTCCCTCCAACATCAAGGCCGATGGCGGACCAAAGAATACATATGATCCAGACAATGGCTATCGCGATATCTATGCCAAAATTTGGGGCAAATAAGGTTTGAAAGAAAACGCGGCGGGGGAAACTCCGCCGCGCTTTTTTGTTAAGAACATCCGCAGCGATTTCGTGCTCATCCGAAATTCCTCCGTATGTTTTAATGTTTGATGCAATGGAGTTCTTCATGTCCTCGCAAAACTTACCGAAGCCCGATTCAGCCAAGAACATGACTTTGATCGGTCACTCCGATCAGGGTGGTCGGCCTGATGGCGTTCAATTGATGGTGAACAAAGGTCATGCCTTTGTGGGACATATGTTCTCTAAAGGGTTTTCGGTGATCGATTGCACCAATCCACGTGATCCAAAGCCTGTGACCTATGTCGCGGCACCGCCGAATACGTGGAACATTCATCTGCAAACCTATGGTGATCTTCTGCTCGTGATCCATGCGAAGGATATGTTCGCAGCGGCGGAATTTCAGGACGAGAAGGCCTATTACAAAGGCGCGCTGGGCGAGAAAGTGGGAACCGCGCAAGCGGCAGCCGCGCCAAAGGCGCGTGATTGGTCGGCGGGGCTTGCGGTCTATGACATTAAAAATCCGAAAGAGCCCAAGCAAATCGGTTTTATGCCGGTTGAAGGCGGTGGTGTGCATCGCATTTGGTATACGGGCGGACGGTGGGCGTATGTCTCTGTGCTGCTTGATGGCTTTACCGATTATATTTTCATGACGGTTGATCTGGCCGATCCGACAAAGCCCGTTGCAGGCGGAAAACTTTGGCTTCAAGGCATGAACACGGCGGCAGGCGAAAAAATTTCATGGCCTGCGAATAAGCGCTTTGGTTTGCATCACGCCACTGTGAGTGGTGACACCGCCTATGGTGCGTGGCGCGATGCGGGGCTTGTGATGATTGATGTGAAAGACCGCGCCAATCCATCCTTGATTTTGCATAAGAACTGGTCACCCCCGTTTAATGGCGGCACACATAATTGCGTGCATTTGCCCGATCGCAATTTATTGATTGTCGTCGATGAAGCGGTGCTCGATGATTATGAGGACGGGTTCAAGCCGATCTGGTTGTTTGATGTGCGCGAGCCAACCAATCCGGTTTCGATCTCCACGTTCCCGACGCCGCAAGAGGCTGATTATCGTCACAAAGGCGGCCATTATGGCCCGCATAATATTCACGAAAATCGGCCTGATGCCTTTGTGTCATCGACAACAATTTTCGCGACGATGCAAAATGCCGGTATCCGTGTCTATGACATCAAAAACGAATATCGCCCTGAGGAAACAGCGTGGTTTGTGCCGCCGACTCCGCCCAAACTGATCGACCGCCGCCCCAATCGGCCTTTGGTGATTCAAAGCTGCGATGTTTATGTCGACAAGGAAGGTCTGATCTACTCGAATGACTATAATGGTGGTCTTTATATCCTTGACTATAAGGGTTAAGGACTTTCTACGGCCTTTGTTGTGCCTGAAATCAATCGGAACGTGATCCTCATGTTCCGATTTTTCATATGGGATAATGCCCCTTCGTTTTGAGGGGCGTTATGAGTTTGACTTTTTGGAGTGATGATTTTGCCCATTCAACTTTATGCGCTGGCGCTTGGCACTTTTGCAGTCGGCACGACCGAATTCGTGATGATGGGCCTCTTGCCGTCGGTGGCAGCCGATTTGTCTATCTCCATTCCGATGACCGGTCTCTTGGTGACCGGCTATGCTTTGGGTGTCGTGGTTGGCGCGCCGATCATGACTTTGGGCACCACGCGCATTGATCGCAAAACTTTGCTGATCAGCCTGATGGCGTTGTTTGTATTGGGTAATGGGCTTGCTGCGCTTGCGCCCACTTACACATTTTTAATGCTCGGCCGTATCATTTCATCTCTGATGCATGGTGCGTTTTTTGGAGTCGGATCGGTTGTGGGCGCGGGCCTTGTGCCCAAAGAAAAACAGGCGCGTGCCATTGCGTTGATGTTTTCAGGCCTTGCGATCTCCAATATTATCGGTGTGCCTTTGGGCACCTATATCGGACAGATGTTTGGCTGGCGTGTGAGCTTCGGGCTGATCAGCGCGCTGGGTCTTTTGACGGCGTTGTTTCTCGCCAGCGCATTGAAGCCGCAAGCCGCCGATCCGTTGAGTGGTTTCAAGCAGGAACTCGCCGTCCTGAAACGGGCGCGTGTCTGGCTGGCGCTGGCGACAACCACATTCGGCTTTGGCGGCGTGTTTGTGGTGTGGACGTATATCGCGCCGATCCTTGAAACGGCGACGGGCCTGTCTCCTGCGGCGATTACGATTGTTTTGTTTATTTACGGTATTGGACTGACGCTCGGCAATGCCGTTGTAGCGCGCTGGGTTGATCGCTCGCTCACACGCGCGCTAATCGGCATTCTCATCGCGCTTGCGGCGATCATGGCAGCGTTCAGCGTGACGATGGGATCGCCCCTTCTCGCAACGATCACGATTTTCTTGTTGGGCTTTGCGGCTTTCGGCACCATTCCGCCATTGCAAATGGCCATTATGGCGGCGGCCGAGGGTGCGCCTAATCTGGCCTCTGCACTCAACATCGCTGCGTTTAATTTGGGTAATGCTGGTGGCGCCTATCTTGGCGGGCGCATCATCGGCGCCGAACTCGCTTATCCCGCTTTGGCTCTTGTGGGGGCAGGCGTGAGTCTGATCGGCTTGGCCTTTGCGGTATTTGCCCGACGGGGTGTTGCGCGGGGGTGAACCGCGCCGCCTTTAACAAGTCTTTTTTGATAAGCGCGCGCTGTTAACAGAGAAACAGAGAAACAGAGAAACAGAGAACGCATACCGAATTGAAATCGCGATTGGACATCTCACGCATGATTGTCCGTTATGGCGGCAAGATAAAACAGGGACGTTCGGCCATGAAAACTCAAATTGTCGTTGTTGGCGGGGGTGCCGGCGGACTGGAACTGGTTCGCCGTTTGGGCGCAAAATTTGGTCGCCACGGCTATGACATTATTCTGGTTGAGCGAAACCGCACCCATATCTGGAAGCCGTTGCTGCACGAAGTCGCCGCCGGGTCACTCGACGCCAATCTGGATGAATTGGGATATCGCAGCCACGGCCACCGGTGGGGCTATCGTTTCTTTTATGGCAGTTTGGAGACGATTGACCGGGCTAATCGGCAGGTGGTGATTGCTCCCATTTTTGACGAAGACGGGCGGGAAGTCATCGCCCAACACCGGATCCGCTATGATTACCTCGTCTTGGCCTTCGGTGCGGTGTCAAATGATTTTGGCATACAAGGTGTAAAAGACCATTGTCTGTTCTTGGAAGATCGCGCGCAAGCCGACCGGTTTCGGACGAAATTGCTCAATCAGTGCTTGAGAGTTTCGCGGACCTTGAGTGTCGATCCAAGCGCCGATGCAACCGTCAACATCGCCATTGTCGGCGGCGGCGCGACCGGCGTTGAATTGGCCGCCGAACTCTATAATTCCGCTGGGGCTCTTCGTCATTACGGCCTTGAAGTGTTTGACGAGAGTCGCTTGAAGGTTACGCTCATTGAAGCGGGTCCTCGGATATTGCCTGCACTTCCCGAAAAGCTCGCAGCGTCGGCAAGGGCGGAACTCGAAGCGTTAGGCGTTGACGTGAGAACCAACACGCAAGTCAGCCGCGCCGAAGCAAGTGCTTTGGTGACGAATACGGGTGAGCATATTCAAGCGGATCTTATGTTATGGGCCGCCGGCGTTCGCGGGGCGAAAATACCGGGCGGGCTCGACGGTTTGGAGGTAACACCCACGAACCAGATCAAAGTGCGCGAGACGCTGCAAACCACCGTTGATGATCATATTTTTGCGATTGGCGATTGCTGCAGCTGCATCATTGCTGAAACCGGTAAGCCGGTCCCGCCGCGCGCCCAATCGGCAGCACAAATGTCGAAGACCGCTTTTCACAACATTGTGAGCCTCATCGCAAAGAAACCCTTGGAGGGCTTCGTCTATCGTGATCGTGGGTCACTCATTTCGCTCAGCCGGTTTTCAACGGTGGGCAGTCTTATGGGCAATCTCGTCGGCGGCCGCATGGCTATTGAAGGTTATATTGCGCGCCTCGCCTATATTTCGCTCTACCGGATGCATCTGATTGGCATCCATGGCTGGATCAAAGGCTTAATCCTGATCCTCATCGGTCACGTCAATCAAGTTGTGCGGCCCAAACTCAAACTGCACTGATTTTGCTCTGCGTCAGTCGGCTCCGTCTGTGCCGCCGTCCTCAAAAGCAAGCAAGTGAGCGCAGAAACTATTCACAGTTTGTAGGGAAATGGCGCACCGAAAGACATAAAGTCGATTTTTTCTGATCCATGTCTTCAAGTGCAGTTCTAATTTCCATAAGTAAATTTATTCAAGATCTGACCGGTGCAAGATGAGCTGGCTGAATTAAAACAAGGAACGCTATTCACCAAGCCGATATAAGCGCCCTTCATCAAGATATGAAGCGTATAAGATATATTGCTCGACGTTGTACCCGTCATCGTATGGGCATGATAATGATAGCCGATACTGCTATGATTATGGCCACCAAAACTATCCAAAGTATTATAACCAAGCATTGTGGAATAATCACTTAAATAGGCGCCGAACAAAGCGACGCCATCATAACCAAAGCCAATCAAAGGCGGATGGGTTTTTCCTGAATAATCTGTGGCGTTGTAAATACCGAACGGCCAGGAGGATCGATAGGAATCCGCGTGACAATGGGGGCCGCCGCCACCTTGACCAACATGACAGCCATAGGGTGAAAGCTCAGAATAGGCTTGAGAAAAGCCTAATTGATTATTGTAGGCCGGGAAAGTGACTGCACCATTGACCAAGATTCCATTATCAGCCTTTGAGGCGTAGTTATAAACATCCTTGGATTGCGTGTTGGTAACGTCACTCCACAACGTGCCAATTGTATCCATGATGCTATTTTCGGTTACAGCCGAGGAGACCGTACCGTAATCTTTCATAGGAATGCGCAGCACTTTGTAGTCCAAATTGCTCAGTCGCGTACGGCACCAACCCGTACAACCGGACGCGCCGGGCGGGCTTGCAATATCGATCAATCCATTGGGCGATGATTGGTTTTCATAGGTTACGATTACCATGAACGGATGATATACATTCGAACTGTCCCGCTCATTCGTGAACCAGACATAAGGCACCATATTCTGTCCGGGCGTGCCATCGGTGATCGAGGCTGAAACCAAAGTATTCGCCAGAAGCGCTTTTCTGAAAGCCGCGTAAACACTGGTATCATAGCGCAATTTGACGCCGGCCGATTTGATGGCCGCCAATTGCGTATTAGCCGCGGTTTCGGTTGATGTGTTGGTGCCGGGCGAGGCAACTTGGGTTTTATAATTCGTTCCAAAGCGCTTATAAACGTCACCCGACGTGCCCTCAACATAGGAGGGAGCCGAGGTCGCACTATAGGTAAAGGGTGCCGCGGGGTCTATGCTATAAGATGTCGATAAAGGGTTAAAATCAGTTGGCAAAGTTACTGTTAAAGGCGCGTTAAACAAGTAGATCGGCGTAGCGCTTGAAACGCTTTTCACCAATTTATAAACGCCGTTAGAATAATTGACATAATAGTCTGCGGCAGCGAATGATGAATCAGGTGTGTGTTTTTCAACGCAAGTAGTCGAACACGTATAGGTGTAGGAATAACGCTTTTTCGCGGTCAGATATTTTGTCGTGTTATTATAAGAAAATACAATATAGCCATAAAGTGTCCCGGATGCGTGGCCGAAATTATCTCTAAATTTTAATATATAAGAATTCGATGAATCGGCATCAATCGTCATATTCGGATGAAGTTGTGAGTCCAGCCTGAAATATGAATTGCTGCTCGGCGCGGCTCCTGACACTGTTGTCGAAGACAATGATTTTGAGGTACTTGAAACCGTATATGTTCCCGTTCCGCCGGATCCCGTTCCAAACGCGGTGATTGTTGCACTTGTGAAGGCATTGTCGTTGCTGGTTGTGATAACCGAACCAACATAAAGTGTTCCCTCGGTCACGGACGTTACCGTCAATGTTGTCCCGCTTAAGGATGCAATACCGATGAAGCGATCCGAAATGGCATTCATCATTGCAGAAAGATAATTATTGTAAGTTGCGCTTGTATTTAGCGAACCGGATGTGACGCTATATCCCGTCGTCGAACTGTAGCTCGATCCGATCGATAAGTAGGCGGCGCTGGTTGAGGCGCTCGATACAGTTGAGAGTAGATACCGGTTACGGCTTGTAAAGCCCGTGGCGGCTGTCAAACTCGATGTGTAATAGCTCTTGGCCAAAATGGATGTGAAATTGGCGGGTGTGGAAACCGTTGTTGGCGTAACACTGACCGATGTCGAAGAGCTGCTTGTTGTATATCCAGTCGCCGATGCCGTGACCGAACAGCTATAGCTGCTTCCGTTCACTAAAGAGGTAACCGTGATTGGGCTTGAAGAGCCAGTATTGGACTTCGTGATCGAGCCGGTAATACATTTGGCGGTGTATGACGTCGCCGACGAAACCGTGCTGAAGGAAATTGTTGCTTGGGAATCGCCGGATTGGCCCGTCGTGATCGTGGGTGTTGATAAGGTTGAGGCGGCAAATGACGGTAAGATTGTCCCAATGAGAGTGCCCATAAAAAGGAACAACAACTTAAAACAGCGGCCCATATAATCACTCAACCCCACATTACCGTTACACACAGCGCGCCCGCGAGTGAACCAAACTTTTATTGCTAAAGCTTTGCCAACTGGCTTGGTTTTGTCAAATCACCTGTACTTTGACGAAACTTGATGTCAAAAATAAAAAAACGGCAAGATAAGAATCAATATCTGAGATGATGTCTATGCAAGCTTCGTGTTTTGCAGAATGTTATTATTGATCTGGGATTGGTGCCCCATTTATATGACGGGGCGATTATCCAATCTCCGTCAAATTGGGATAAAGTATTGTGAGGGCGTTGTGTCTAAACGGGTTCACTTTTTCGTCGCTTCCGCAAATTCAATTTTGACTTTAAATATGTGTGACATCGTTTGTGGATTTTGGAAATTTGCCTTTTCGGCTTTGTTCTGGGCGGCCCTCCAGCAAACCGCCGTCGCCCATGACGCCACGCTTCGTATCAATCGTACCAATGCTGAGGATCTTGAACTAACCTTTTCATTGGACCTGATTACGACGTTGCAAGGAGCACTTGCGCCGCGCATTAATCCCATCCTCTTTCTTGGTCGCTATGCCCATATGCCGACCGCCGAATTCAATGACGAACTTGCCAGAGCCAAATCCATTATTGAAAACGAAATCCGTATTGAAGGAGCGGGAGGAAATGCCTTTGTTGTTCGATCTTGGCAATGGCCCGCCTCCGAAGAGATCCAAGCGCGTCTCAAGAAAACGGCCGAAGCGAGTCTCAGCGATCCCTCTGCCATAGGCCAATTGGCTATCCTTGCGCTGACAATGTCGGCGCATTCAAAAACTGAAATTTCGCGCATTCATCTCAGCATCGGGCCGAGATTAAGGCCTATCTTGCTGGTTCGTCCAAATATCGAGCAATTCTGGATCGATGATCTTTCGCCCGATGTGATACTCGATTTTTGAACAAGGGGTGTTATGTCCAAGTCGAACTCATCGCAAAAGCGTATCAAGCATTTTTGGCAGCGGGTTCTTTCGGAACCGATACTGCATTTTGTCGTGCTTGGTGGCATCGTCTTCGGCCTAGATAGCTATTTTTCCTATCAACGCGGTGATCAATTCACGGTCAAAGTTGATCAGACGCAGCAAGACTTGCTTGGTGCGCTTTATAAAGTCGGACGCGGACATGATCCGGAGCCGCAAGAGTTGAACGAGTTGATTGCACGGTGGGTCGACGGCGAGATTTTATACCGCGAGGGTCTTGCTTTGGGGCTCGATCGGGGTGACCCGGGTATCCGGGAGAGGGTGATTTCAAACATCATCGGAATGATCAAATCGTCTTCTACAGAAAACGGGGACGACCCCGCTGTTATTCATAGTTGGTTAGATCATCGTCGTTCGGCCTATCATATCCTGATCGAGAGCCGTAAGCCATGATCCGATCACTCAAGGATAGAATTGTTCTATTCATATTGACTTTCTTGGCAGCGATTGTGTTGCATGGCGGCGCGGTTTTGGCTCATGATATCGGTATCGTTGATCTAACGGTTCATGAATTGCGCGATGGTATTTTTACTTGGCGTTGGGATCGACCAACCAAGCCGCAACGGCCGGAACAGAGTCTGATGCTGCAATGGCCTGACGGGTGCCATGAAGAAAATACTTTGTTGAAATGTTCGCAAGGGCTTTCAGGCCAATTGAAGATCAAAGGTCTCGGCGACGATTATAGCGTCGTTATTTTGCGAGTTTTTTGGCGTCAAGGCGAGCAAACCGTTCACAATCTGACTCGCATTGAACCGGACGTCATTCTCTTTGACGGACCGCATGATGCGCGCGACATGACAACCGTCGGCCTGACCTATTTTCAACTTGGTATCGAACATATTCTGACAGGGCTTGATCATTTAAGCTTTGTCATTTCACTTTTATTACTCGTGGGATATCGGCGCCGTCTGATCTGGACCATTTCTGCATTCACCTTAGCTCATAGCCTGACTTTTATATCGAGTTCTTTGGGATGGTTGGTCCTTCGGTCTCCGCCTGTTGAAATCACGATTGCACTTTCCATTATGCTCGTCGCTTCCGAAGCCTTGAAGAAAAAAAAGACATTGACCAGCGAATGGCCGGCGCCCGTTGCCTTCGCCTTTGGTCTCATTCATGGGCTCGGTTTTGCAGGAGTTCTTAAAGAAATTGGCCTTCCGGAGGTTCATCTTTCAACCGCCTTGGTGACCTTTAACCTTGGCGTTGAAGCGGGCCAGCTTTTAATACTGGCATCATCATGGATGATCGGCATGATGTTAGGCCCTGTGACGAAGCGCATCGCGCTTCGCCGTCCATTTCTCTATTTCATCGGCGCTTTGGCAAGTTATTGGGCCTTCATGCGCCTGTTGCTTTTGGCGAACTAGATTCAATTCTTCTTTTGGTGCCGCTAACATTGGCTCTTATGGAAATTTTTCTGTTCGGCAAAACAATCAAGGGCAACCGCCACGATCATGCCCCATGACAATACGGACCCTTTCCGGTCTGACGCCTGACGCATTCGAAAATGGTGATATTCAGGCCCAGAAGGCCTATCTCTTTGCAATCATCTTAGTGATTGAGTTTGACCACCAAACAGTCCGGATAATTCGTGAAAAATTCAGGCTTGCCGCACGGCTATTGCGGGCAAGCAACACCCATAAGGAAATCTTCCAGGTTTTGCGAAGAAATGGCGCACCCGACACGATTCGAACGTGTGACCTCTGCCTTCGGAGGGCAGCACTCTATCCAGCTGAGCTACGGGTGCCAAAGCCTGTGCCTCTTCTAGCTGATTGCCGGACACTCGGCAATTGCGTGGGCGTTAAAGCGAACAACGCATCCGCATTTATCGGGCCGGGGAGGCGGGTCAGCGCGGCGCGCGCTTGGCCAGAATGCGCTGGAGTGTGCGGCGATGCATGGAAAGCCGGCGGGCGGTTTCCGAGACATTGCGGCCGCATTGCTCATAAACGCGCTGGATATGCTCCCAGCGGACCCGATCCGGTGACATCGGATTTTCGGGCGGTGCGATGGTCAGCGGGCCATCGGCATGGAGCGCCCGGTCGATCTCGTCGGCATCGGCCGGTTTGGCGAGATAGTCGGTGGCGCCGAGTTTCACAGCCGCCACGGCGGTTGCCAGATTGGCATAGCCTGTGACGATGATGCCGCGGGCATCCGGACGCTTTTTGGATAAAGCAGCCAGAACATCGAGGCCACTGCCATCGCCGAGCTTGAGGTCAATGACGGCATAGGCCGGCGGACGGGATTCAATGGCCGCGATACCGGCTTTGGCGGTTTCAGCAGCCTCAACGCGGTAGCCGCGCTGTTCCATCTCGCGGGTAAACCGGGTGACGAAGGTTTTTTCCCCGTCAACAATCAGAAGAGACCGGTCAGCAAGCTTGCTCGCACTGGAAACATCATTCATCGCTTCCGCCCTTCATCTGATGGGAGTTATGCAGACTTACGCGGCGGCGGACGGTTCGGTTCACTCGGCGCGCGACAATTCCGCACGTTCCGGGCCAAAGGGGTGGGACGGCGCGGGCCGTTCTCGTCTATAACTCCGCTTCGAACCCGCCCTTTGACGAGAGTTGCCCTTTTGACCGCCTTACCCCTCATCGAGTCCGAACATCCCGCCATTGAGGTCGATGCCCTCGAAAAGCGCTATCGCGGCGTGCCAGCGGTGCGCGGGATCAGTTTCCGGTTAGCGCCGGGCGAGGTTTTGGGACTTCTGGGCGGCAATGGCGCGGGAAAAACCACCACGATCGGCATGATCATGGGGCTTGTTCTGCCAAGCAGCGGCCGGGTGCGGGTGTTCGGCACGGATATGGCCAAGGACCGCTATGCCGTGCTCCACCGGATGAATTTCGAAAGCCCCTATGTGGATATGCCGCATCGGCTTACCGTCCGGCAAAATCTGGAAGTTTTCGGGATGCTCTATGGCGTTCCGCACATCAAGGACCGGATTGCCGAACTTGCGCGTGACCTGCATCTTGAGGCGTTTCTCGATCGCGAGGCGGGGCAATTATCCGCCGGACAAAAGACGCGCGTGGCGCTGGCCAAAGCGCTCGTCAATCATCCCGATCTTTTATTGCTTGATGAACCCACGGCATCGCTTGATCCGGATACGGCGGATTGGGTGCGCACGCGTCTTGAAACCTATCGACGCGATCAAAACGCATCCATTCTTTTGGCCTCGCATAATATGGCCGAAGTCGAGCGGCTGTGTGATCGCGTGATCATTATGAAAGCCGGTGCGATTGCCGATGAAGGAAGCCCATCAGCGCTCATTGAAAAATATGGACGCCATTCGCTTGAGGAAGTGTTCCTTGATGTGGTGCGCGCGCCGACACAAACGGAGCATGCCGCATGAGCGCGATTATTCATTCTGATCGCGGCGGTTTTTCGATACGGCGCGTGGGCGCGCTTGTGTTGCGCTATACCTATCTTTTGCGCTCGTCTTGGCCGCGTCTTTTGGAACTCGTCTATTGGCCCACGGTGCAAATGCTGACTTGGGGTTTCATCCAGCTTTATGTCGCCAACACATCAGGACGCGCGGCGTTTGCCGCGGGCACGCTGATCGGCGCGATGCTGTTATGGGATGTGTTGTTTCGCAGCCAGCTTGGTTTTTCGGTTTCGTTTCTTGAAGAAATTTGGGCGCGCAATATCGGCAATCTGTTGATGAGCCCGATGCGGCCTTCGGAATTTATTGTCGCGCTGATCGTGATGAGTGTTGTGCGTCTGGCGATCGGGCTCGGCCCTGTGGCGTTGATGGCGACATGGTTTTTCGGATTTAATTATTTCGCCTTGGGCATGGGCGCGCTTTTGTTTTTTGCCAATCTGGTTTTGACGGGCTGGGCGGTGGGTCTCGTCGTTTCCGGCTTGGTGATGCGGCATGGGCTGGGCGCAGAAAGTCTCGCCTGGACGGTGATGTTTGTGCTTCTGCCGCTGACCTCGGTTTATTACCCCGTAACGGTGCTGCCGGCCTGGCTTCAGCCGGTTTCCTGGTGTTTGCCGCCTACTTACGTATTTGAGGGATTGCGCGCTTTGCTCATCGACCATCAGCTGCGGCTTGACCTGATGGCCGAGGCGTTTTTGCTCAATATCGGCTATTTTGCCGCGGCGATCTTCGCTTTCCGCGTGCTTTTGGAGCAAGCCCGCGAAGGCGGCTCCTTGATGCAGATGGGCGAGTGAGCGGATCGATCACAGAATTTTAAGCCCCTCTATGGCACTATGACCTTAGAAGCATTGCACAACCCGCACGAAGAGGACTAGATTGCTCCTTGTGCAGTGCAACAAATAGCCCGGCTCAAGCCGGTCAGGGACAGTCAAGCCGATGCAGCTTCCGCTTTATATGTGGTACGAGGCGACCCATGCCATGTTGGCCCCCGCGCGTGCGCTTGCGGGTTCGACCAAGCTTTTTTACAAAAACCCGGTCAATCCGCTGACCCATTCGCCCTTCGGCCGCAGCGTGGCCGCCGCGTGCGAAATGTTTGAGCGCACCACGCGCCGCTACGGCAAGCCGGAATTCGGCTATGGCGCGATCCGCGTGAACGGCATTGAAGCCGAGATTGTTGAAGATGTTGTTTGGTCGCAACCTTTCTGCAACCTGATCCATTTCCGCAAGAAGACGGTCGGTCGGCAATTCAATCAGCCCAAAATTCTGATGGTTGCACCGATGTCGGGCCATTACGCGACGTTGTTGCGCGGTACGGTTGAAACCTTTCTGCCAACCCATGACGTGTATATTACCGACTGGGTTGATGCGCGCACGGTGCCGATGAGCGCGGGTCGGTTCGATCTCGACAATTACATTGACTATGTGATCGAGATGATCCGGCTCTTAGGCCCTGACGTGCATTTGATGGCCGTCTGCCAACCCGCCGTACCCGTGATTGCCGCGATTGCGCGCATGGAAGCGGAAGATGATCCGGCTGTGCCTTATTCGATGACCTTAATGGGCGGCCCGATTGATACGCGCGAAAGCCCGACGCAAGTGAATTTATTGGCGCAAAATCGCGGGACCGATTGGTTCAAGCGGCATTGCATTGTCAAAGTGCCGCTGCCGAATGCGGGCTTCATGCGCGATGTGTATCCGGGCTTTTTGCAGCTCTCCGGATTCATGGCGATGAATATTGATCGCCATATCGAAGCGCATGGCGAGATGTTCTCGCATCTTGTGCATGGCGATGGTGACTCGGCCGAAAAACATCGCGATTTTTATGATGAATATATGGCGGTGATGGATTTGACCGCCGAGTTTTATCTTCAAACGGTTGATACGGTGTTTGTGCAGCATGCGCTGCCCAAAGGCGAGATGATGCATCGCGACAAGCCTGTGAATTTGAGTGCCATCAAACGTTGCGCCTTGATGACGGTTGAAGGCGAGAAGGATGATATTTCGGGCGTTGGCCAAACACAGGCCGCGCATCGCCTGTGCGTCAACATTCCCGAGGAGCGCCGCGTGCATTGGGTGCAGCCGAAAGTGGGCCATTATGGCGTGTTCAATGGTTCGCGCTTCCGTGCAGAAGTGGCACCCCGCATCGCCGATTTCATGGCCAATAGCGCGCATGATGCCAAAAAATCTTCTGGCAAATCCTTGAAGCTGGTTATCTGACCGTTCCGGTTTGGTGGTCGCTTCTCGTTGAGAGCGAGCGTAGCGCGCGCGTGACAGCGCGCGCACTTCGTGGGACTCATAGGGCCCATGATTCCCTTTCTCACCCGTCCCCGCCGCGCAACGCCGCCGAGCCATATCGATGTCACGCATGAGGGCGCGGCCTATCGTGTTGTGGTCAAGCGCGCCGCCAAAGCAAAGCGACTGACGCTGCGCGTGAGTGCCGCCACACGGGCGGTGACGCTGACCATGCCGCTCAGAGGTGATTTCAAACTCGTAGCGGATTTTGCTCAGCGTCATGGGGCATGGATTGCCGAACGCATCGCGCGTCTTGACGGTGAAATTCTGATCGCGCCGGGTGTCGAGATTCCGTTTCGCGGTGAATCGCATCGCATCATCCATCGCGCAGATCGACGCGGCACCGTTTGGATCGAAGAAGCGGAGGACGGCGCCTCTGTGATCGTGGTGGCAGGGCATGGTGATCATGCCGCCCGTCGTGTGAAGGATTTTCTCAAGAAAGAAGCACGCCGCGCGCTTGATCAAGCGGTGGAACGCTACACCACGGCGCTCGGTATTCCGGCGCGACGCATCGCACTCAAAGACACGCGCAGCCGTTGGGGATCCTGCTCGACGGATGGACGGCTGAATTTTTCATGGCGTTTGATTCTCGCGCCCCCTGATGTTCTTGATTATCTTGCCGCGCATGAAGTGGCGCATTTGAAAGAACACAATCATTCTTCGCGGTTCTGGACCGTGGTGTCGACGCTTTATCCCGAGTATCGCAAGGCCGAGGCGTGGCTCAAACGTCATGGCATGACGCTGCATCGCTATCGTTGAACAAGGATTACATTGTTATGGCTTTGCGCACAGGATCTTTCGCGCTCACGATCTTGCTTGGATTGATGACGGCGCTCGGTCCGCTTTCAACCGATATGTATCTGCCGTCGCTGCCCGCAATCGCTCAGGCGTTTGATGCGCGTTTTTCCGATGTGCAACTTACGCTCTCTGCATTTTTGATGGGTCTATCAATCGGCCAGATTTTTTATGGACCCTTGTCCGATCGACGCGGTCGCAAGCCCGTGCTTCTGGCGGGCTTGGCTCTTTTTCTGATCGCTACTTTGCTTGCAAGCCTCGCGCCTTCGGTACCGGTTTTGATTCTCGCACGGTTTTTTCAAGCGCTCGGCGCATCAGGGCCTATCGTCCTGGCGCGTGCGATTGTGCGTGATCTTTATGAGGGCGCGCGGGCGGGGCAAGAGCTCTCGCGTATGGGAACGATTATGGGTGTTGTGCCTGCAATTGCGCCCATTCTCGGCGGGTTTCTTGAAGCGGGTTTCGGGTGGCGCGCGAGTTTTATCGCCAGTTTCAGCGGCGCCTTGGTTCTTGGTCTTTTTATTGTTTTTACGCTGCCTGAAACACTCGCGCATCGTTTGCGTGATGTGTTTTCCATCCGCATTGTTTTGAGCGGCTATCGCGCTTTGCTCCGCAATGGCCATTACCGGATTTATGTCGCGCTCTCGGCACTCACTTATTCGGGCTTGTTTGTTTTTATCTCCGGCGCCACCTTTGTGTTGCAAGGCTATTATGGCGTGAGCGAAATTGCATTTGGGTTTTGCTTTGGCAGTGTTGTGATCGGCTATGTGAGCGGCTCTTTCGTCGCGCAACGTGTGGTGACGCGTTTGGGGCTTAATCGCACGATTCAAGCCGGCGTTGCGCTGCTTGTTTTTGGTGGTGTGACGATGTTGGGTCTTGTTTTATTGGGACCGAAAACGCCGTTCAGCGTCATCATTCCGATGGCGTTTTACACAGCCGGTGTTGGCTTTACGATGCCGCAAGCGATGGCGGGTGCGATGGCACCTTTTGCCGATCGCGCGGGATCCGCCTCGTCATTGTTGGGATTTATTCAGATGACCGCGGCCGCCTGTTTTGGCGTGTTTACCGGTATGCTCGTACCGTTTGGACCGTTGCCGCTTGCGGCTTTGATTGCGCTTTTGAGCGGCCTTGCGTTTTTTGTCTTCTGGATGGCGCGCGCGTTTTTATAGCAAGGCACGCAACATTAAGCGATGCCTTCAATCATGCTTTAATTTGCCGCAGGAACCGGTGCCGCAGGCCGTTGGATGTCCGGCGCCGTTTGCGGTTGTAACATCAACGGCCCGGATGATTTGCTGGGCACTGTTGTTTGCTGACCAAAGAGCGCGCGGCCCAAGACCGAGAATAAATCCGATTGCGGCACATCGCTAGCGGGAAGAGGAACAGGCTGCGTTTTTTGAAGCGCTTGTTTCATGAAGCGCGACCAAATCTCCACCGGAAGACTACCTCCGGCGACATGTTTTGTTGGTGAATTATCATCATTGCCAAGCCACACACCGGTGACGAGTGCGCTTGTATAACCGATAAACCAGGCATCGCGAAAATCCTGACTTGTGCCGGTTTTACCCGCGGCATCCCACACGGGAAGATCAGCTTTTTTCGCGGTTCCGGTTTTAAGCGTTTCACGCATCATCACATTGAGTTCAGCCAGAATACCCGGATCGATTACGGCGCGTGACGTGACATCGGGCCGCGAATAAAGAAGATCACCCTCGCGCGTGATGACTTCGGTGATGGTGTAGGGTTCAACACTCATGCCGCCATTGGCAAAACTCGCATAGGCAGACACCAATTCAAGCGGCGTGACGGCGGATGTGCCCAGTGCAATCGATGCATTGATATCGAGTTTTGATTTGATGCCAAGGCGCTGCGCGGTTGCTGCGACGGTTTTAGGGCCTACTTCCAGTCCGAGACGCACAGCAACGGTGTTCAGCGATTGCGAGAGCGCTTCCGTCAACGTCACCGATCCGCGATAGTCTTTCGCGTAATTTTCTGGTTGCCAGCCTTTGACATTGAGCGGGGCATCGTCGCGTTGCGTATCAGGGGTCAACCCTTTTTCAAGCGCGGAGAGATAGACGAAGGGTTTGAAGGCCGAACCCGGTTGCCGCTTCGCACTTGTTACACGATCAAACTGGCTCTCACCATAGTTGCGACCCCCAACATAGGCACGGATGGCACCATCGGGATTCATGGCCACCAGCGCGCCTTGTGAGACGCCAAATTTTTGTCCCTTATTTGCAAGTTCCTCGGTCAAGGCTTTTTCAGCTGCCGCTTGCATCATCGGATTGAGCGTTGTTGTAACGATCAGATCGCCTTCAATCGCGCCGATGAGATCATCCAATTTGTCGATCACATGATCAGCCGCATAGAGAACCGAATTTGCCGTCTTCGATTTTTGCGCGTCTGCCGGATGGGCGAGCGCGTCTTTGGTTTGCGTGTCGGTGATGAAGCCTTCGCGCTGCATCGCTCCGAGCACAAGCGCCGCGCGTGCATGCGCCGCATCGGGATTGCGATTGGGCGCTAGACGTGAAGGGGATTGCACAAGACCGCCAAGGATCGCGGCTTCTGCAATTGTGACCTCACGCGCGGATTTGCCGAAATATTTCTGCGCCGCGCCTTCAACCCCATAAGCGCCGGAGCCGAAATAGACGCGGTTCAGATAAAGTTCGAGAATTTCATTTTTAGAGAATTTGCGTTCAAGCCAGAGCGCCAGAATCGCTTCTTGGATTTTACGCGAGGCGGTGCGCTCTTGCGTGAGAAAAAGATTCTTGGCGAGTTGTTGTGTGAGCGTCGAGCCGCCTTGCACGCCACCACCCGCACGCATGATGTTGCGCAAAAGTGCGCGGCCAATGCCGATGGGATCAATGCCGGCATGGGTATAAAAACGCCGGTCTTCGATGGCGATGAAGGCTTGTGGCAGATAGGGTGGCAATTCGGCGAGTGACACTTCACGCCCACCTGTTTCACCACGATTGGCAAGCAGCGTTCCGTCGGATCCGAGAATGGCGATATTTGGCGGCCGTTTCGGAACCGCTAATTGATCAATCGGCGGCAGTTTCGAAGCGTGATAGGCGACAAGAACGCCGAGCGCGATGACGCCCCACAGTCCGAGCACAAGGCTCCAATAGAATAAGCGCCCGATCAAAGACCGGCTCGGCTTTGAATTTTTTTCAGAACGCTCGGACCGTTGGTTTTTGCGGGTACGGCGAGCGGGTTGCTTTTGGGGCGCGCTATGCTCTTCGAAATCCTCGTCGCGTGCGCTTGGCTTACGGCCGCGATTTTTTTGGGGCGTAGGCGCATCGTCCTCGAAAAAAGGCTCATGCCGTCCCGAGCCTGCGCCACGCCGATCGCCCATAAGTGTCCCTATACCCCAAGCGGGCGCGGGGCCCACAAAAGGCACATTTAACGCTTGGCGCTTAAGCTCCGGTTAAGGCGTATGATCAGGCGGCGCGCTGTTCGACCTTGGTCAAAATCCGGCAAAGCCGCGCCACGGTCGCTTTCATCTCGTGGCGGGGAACAACCATATCAACCATGCCATGCGCTTTCAAAAACTCGGCGCGCTGGAATCCTTCCGGCAATTTTTCACGAATGGTCTGTTCGATCACGCGCGGACCGGCAAAACCGATCAGCGCACCCGGCTCGGCGATATGCACATCACCCAACATCGCATAAGAGGCGGTAACGCCGCCGGTCGTCGGGTTTGTGAGCACGACAATATAAGGCAATTTCGCTTCGCGCAGTTTTCTTACTGCCACGGTCGTGCGCGGCATTTGCATCAGAGAGAACATGCCTTCTTGCATGCGCGCACCACCGGATGAAGCAAACAGAACGAAAGGCGTTTTCTTCGCAATCGCTGTTTCCATGCCCTTGATCACGCCTTCACCCGCGGCCATGCCGAGCGATCCGCCCATGAAATCGAAATCCTGCACGCCAATGGTCAAAGGCAGTGCCTCGACTTTGCCATAAGCGATTTTGACGGCATCGATCAGAGATGTCTTGGCCTTCGCATCGCGCAAGCGGTCGACATATTTTTTCTCGTCACGGAATTTCAAAGGATCAAGCGGCACTTCGGGTAGCGCGATCTCTTCATAAACACCGTCATCAAACATGGAGGCGAGACGCGCGCCTGTGGCCATGCGCAAATGATGACCTGAACCGGGAATGACGAAGAGATTGGCTTCGACGTCTTTCGAGAAAACAAGTTGGCCGCTTTCCGGACATTTGATCCAGAGATTTTGCGGCGTGTCGCGCTTCAAGAATGACCGGATCTTCGGTCGGACGACATTGGAAATCCAATTGATCGAGTCCATCACGCGCTCCTTGGTTTAAGGATGAGATATCGTTACGGATCAGCCGTGCTTCTTCACAGAACGCACGCCTTTGGCGATGTCTTCAACAATCGCCACAACAGAGCCAACGGTCAGCGCGGTCGGGCGGCCATCGGCATGAAGCGACTGGCGAATGGCATCCACCAAAGCGGAGCCCACCACAACGCCGTCGGCGCTTTTTGCGATCTCTGTTGCGTCGGCTGCGGTGCGCACACCAAAGCCAACGGCGACCGGAAGCGATGTGTGCGCTTTGATGCCCGCAACCGATGCGGCCACTTTTTGCGGATCAGGACGCGCTGCCCCTGTGATGCCTGCGATTGAAACATAATAGACAAAACCGGATGTGTTCTGCAGGACTTTCGGCAGACGTTTTTCATCGGTCGTCGGTGTCGCAAGACGAATGAAATTCAAACCGGCAGCCAGCGCGGGCTTACACAATTCATCATCTTCTTCGGGCGGA
The DNA here is from genome assembly GCA_947455645.1 of Hyphomicrobiales bacterium. Lineage (GTDB taxonomy): Bacteria > Pseudomonadota > Alphaproteobacteria > Rhizobiales > Beijerinckiaceae > CAIUPE01. The sequence goes on from CANGPA010000013.1 coordinate 32,644, forward strand.
CAATCGACCACAATCAAGCCATCAATTCCGGCGGCTTTTGCATCGCTCAAAAATTTCGGAACGCCGTAAATATAGATGGGGTTGAAATAGCCCATCAAAATAATCGGCGTTGTGGCGTTGCTTGCCCGAAACTCGCGCACGAGTCCCAATGTTTTTTCAAGCGTTGCGCCATTGGCCAAAGCCCTGAGGCCTGCGGCTTGAACGGTGGGGCCATCCGCCATCGGATCGGTAAATGGCATGCCGATTTCAATCAGATCGGCACCCGCTGCTGGTAGCACCTTGATGATTTCAAGCGATGTCGCATGATCGGGATCACCCCCCATGAGAAAGGTGACGAGCGCCGCGCGGCCTTCCGCTTTCAGTTCTGCAAATCGTGTATCAATACGCGTGCTCACGCCATGCCTCCGAGATGCTCGGCTACCGAGAAAATATCCTTGTCGCCGCGTCCGCAGAGATTGACGATCATCAGATGGTCTTTTGGTTTTTTCGCTGCAATTTCAACCGCGCGTGCAATCGCATGGGCGGGTTCAAGTGCCGGGATGATGCCTTCGAGTTTCGAAAGAAGTTGGAACGCATCAAGCGCCTCTTGGTCGGTTGTCGAAAGATAAGTCACACGGCCCGTATCATGGAGCCATGCGTGTTCAGGGCCGATGCCCGGATAATCAAGGCCCGCTGAAATCGAATGCGCTTCGGCAATTTGGCCGTCGCCATCCATCAACAAATAAGTGCGATTGCCATGCAACACGCCGGGCTTGCCACCATTCAAGGATGCCGCATGCATGCCGGAAGCAACACCGTGACCGGCTGCTTCAACGCC
>CANGPA010000014.1 GCA_947455645.1 Hyphomicrobiales bacterium
AAGGCTTCAACAACCAAAAGATCATCCGCCGAGGGATGAATGAGCGCCATGGCTTTATCAAATGGCTCTGTTTCGCTTTCTAACCAAAGCGCGAATTGATCTTCCGGAATGATGACGGGCATTCGATTATGCAACGCCGATAACGTGCCATTCGCGTCTGTTGTGACAATGGTGGCGGTGTCGATCTCAGAGCCATTGGGGTGAATATAGGTTTCCCAAAGACCGGCAATCGCAAAGGTTTTCCCGTCTGCGCGTTTTATCCGGTGCGGTATTTTTTGTTTGCCGTGATGGGCCCATTCATAAAACCATTCGGCAGGAACGAGACAGCGGCGATGACGGGCAGCCGCGCGAAAAGCGGGCTTTGACGCGATTGTTTCGCCGCGTGCGTTAAACAATGTTGGAAACCCCTCGGGGTCTTTGAGCCACGCGGGTAAAAGCCCCCATCGCATGAGACGAAAATGGCGTTTGTTGTTTTCATAAGTGATGACGGCAATCGGCTCGGTCGGTGCGATATTGCTGCGTGGTGGAAAATTTGGCTTCTCGTCATAGCCGAAGAGCGCTTGGACTTCTTCTGGCGTAACAGTCAGTGCAAATCGACCACACATAATCGGCTTCGTATTTCAGATTTCGAGAACAGAGTCGCTTGCAGCCAGCGCTGAAGCACCGGAAAATACGATGCGTTCAAGACCAAAGGCATCGGGGACGATTTGCTCAGCAAAAAACTTTGCCGTTGCTGCGCGCTTATCATTGTGTGGTGCGGGCTCGGCGAGCGCGGCTTTGACCAAGGCCACGCCGCCCAAGGTGACACCAAAAAGAGTCTGATAGGCGGTGGCGGACGCCAAGGCATCGGCCGGCCGATTTTTGCTGGCATCGAGCATATAGAGCGTTGCGCGTTCAAAAGATGCAAGCGCGTTTGAAAGAATGTTCGCAGTTTCACCAAAGCCTGGACGATTGGTTTCATCGAGCAGATCGATAAGGCCCATCATTTCCCGCACGAGCGCATTGACCGTTTCGCCCTCCGACAGAGGCAGTTTACGCGTGACAAGATCAATCGCTTGAATGCCATTGGTGCCCTCATAAATGGCCGCGATCCGCGCATCGCGCAAATGCTGGGCTGCTCCCGAGCCTTCAATGAAGCCCATCCCGCCATGAATTTGGATTCCAATCGAGGCCACTTCTATGCCGATATCGGTTGACCAGGATTTTGCGACCGGCGTGAGCAAAGCCGCGCGTTCATCCGCGATTTTCTTTTTCTCCGGATCTTGCTCCCGATGCGCACGATCAATGGCTGCGGCGGTCATATAACAAATGGCGCGGGCGGCATCGGTCTTTGCGCGCATGATCATCAGCATACGGCGAATATCAGCGTGCTCGATGATGGCGCTTGACCCTTCGCCTTTCGTACCGAATGCGCGGCCTTGCTTGCGATCTTTCGCGTATGACAAAGCCAATTGATACGCACGTTCACCAATCGCCACACCTTGCAAACCGACGCCCAAGCGGGCGCTGTTCATCATGGTGAACATGCAATTCAATCCGCGATTTTCCTCGCCGATGAGATAGCCGATTGCGCCGTCCTGATCACCATAAATCATGGTGCAGGTGGGCGAGCCATGAATACCGAGTTTTGATTCGAGGCCGGCGCAGCGCACATCATTGCGTGCGCCCAAGGAGCCATCGGCGTTTACGAGAAATTTGGGGACGAGAAAGAGTGAAATGCCGCGTGATCCGGAAGGCGCATCGGGGAGGCGAGCCAGTACAAGATGGATGATGTTGGCGGTGAGATCGTGCTCGCCATAGGTGATGTAGATTTTTTGTCCGGTGATGCGATAGCTGCCATCGCTGGCCCGTTCAGCGCGCGTTTTGAGCGCACCAACATCGGAACCGGCCTGTGGCTCGGTGAGATTCATTGTGCCCATCCATTCGCCAGAGATGAGCTTGTCGAGATAGATGCTCTTCAAATCCTCGGAGCCATGCGCGGCAAGCGCGTCAATCGCCCCCGATGTCAGCATCGGCCCAAGCATGAAAGCCATCGAGGCCGCCGTCCACATGTCCGAGCAGGCAAGTTGTAAGAGGTGAGGGAGGCCTTGCCCACCATATGCGGTGGGCGCGGTGAGGCCGTTCCAACCGCCCGCGGCCCAATCGCGATAGGTTTCTTGCCAGCCGGGCGGTGTGGTCACTATTCCGCTTTCAAACCGCGCGCCGATTGTATCGCCAACGCGATTGAGCGGAGCTATCCGATCGCTCGCGAATTTGCCTGCTTCTTCCAACACGGCTTCAGCGAGTCCATCCGCCAATTCGGGGGCGAGCCCTTCGGCCTCAAGAGCATCCAAACCAAAGGCCTTGGCCATGAAGGTGATGTCGGCAATGGGGGCGCTAAAATTCATGCTACATGTCCAGTACAAAAATGGGTCATCATCAGATTAGGCGATTGCGCTTTGAAAGGCGAGGGTGGCTCTTTGCGCGGCAAACGGGTAAAGCAACGCAGCTAACATTTTGATCAAAAGATGACCACGCACGTAACGCGCCAGATTGCTGCGGATAACCAAGGCCTTCGCGAGGCCGGTGCCCTTTTGCGCGCGGGCGGTCTCGTCGCCTTTCCCACCGAAACGGTCTATGGTCTGGGCGCCGATGCAACGAATGGTACGGCGGTTGCGGGTATTTATGAAGCGAAGGGTCGGCCGCGATTTAATCCTTTAATTATCCATGTCGCGTCGCTTGAGGAGGCTGAAACATTTGCCGTGTTCTCGTCCTTGGCGCGACGCCTTGCGGAGGCGTTTTGGCCTGGTCCCCTCACGCTTGTTTTGCAGCAACGCGCGCCAAGTTTGATTTCGGATCTCGCTCTTGCCGGACTTCAAAGCATTGCGATCCGCATTCCATCGTCGCCGATCGCACGCGCGATCATCACTGCAGCAGGCAGACCCATTGCCGCGCCATCGGCCAATCGTTCAGGACGGGTGAGCCCAACAAATCCCGCCCATGTGCTGGCTGATCTTGAAGGACGCATCGACGCGATTGTGATGGGCGAAGCTGCAGAAGTTGGTGTTGAGTCGACAATTGTATCTTTGCTTGATGACAAGCCTGTGATGTTACGTCCAGGTGGTGTGACGCGCACACAGATTGAGGCCGTTTTAGGCCTTGTTGTGACTGACCCTGAGCTTCATACTCCGGATGATGCGCCATTGGCACCAGGCATGCTTGCCTCGCATTATGCACCGCATGCGATCGTCCGCTTGAATGCAAAGCAGATTGAACCCAGCGAAGCGGCTCTCTTGTTTGGATCTTTTTTGCCGAAAGGCTACGACACAGCGCGTGCTGTTTTTAATTTAAGCCCATCAGGTGATTTGAAAGAAGCAGCGACAAATTTGTTTGCAGCTCTTCGCGGGCTTGATCAGTCGGGTGCTTTGAGCATTGCGGTTGCTCCTATTCCTGAAGGCGGATTGGGGGAAGCCATTCTCGATCGCCTCAACCGAGCCGCCGCGCCGCGTTGACACTCATTGGTTGCTTGCGGTTTCCATTCCGCACATCCAATATATGGAAATTAGAGATTCTCTTGCAGGGTTGCAAATGAACCGAATTCCTTGGGATGATTTTCGCTTGGTAAAGGCGATCGCCGACACGCGCTCGCTGAATGGCGCGGCAACGATCCTCAACATCAATCACTCAACTGTTTTCCGGCGCTTGACCGATCTCGAAAAGCGGTTGGGTGCGGTACTCTTTGAGCGTCATCGGGCCGGTTATGCCTTAACGCCCGCGGGTGAAGAAATGACCCAACTCGCCAGCCGGATGGACGATGATGTCGAATCCTTCATGCGCAAGCTTCAAGGTCAAAGCCTTATTCCCACGGGCGAATTGCGGGTTACCACCAATGATACATTGCTCGTTTATTTGCTGATGCCCGTGTTTGCTGCTTTTCGGCGTGCCTTTCCAACCATCAATCTTGATGTCGTGCTGACCAACCAGCCGCTTAATCTTTCAAAGCGTGATGCGGATATCGCGATACGCGCCACGGATAATCCGCCCGAAACGCTCGTGGGTCGCCGGATTTGCAGTTTGAATTGGGCGATCTATGGATTGAAAAGTGAATTTCCCGAAGCCGTCGCGGGGACATTTCCGGATCTTGACGGATTGGCATCGCGCATTTGGGTCTCATTGGGTGATCAACTCGGTCATATCCGTGCCGTGCGTTACGTGCATGAACGCGTGCCGGAAGCGCAGATCGCAATCAAGATCAATACCGTATTGGGTTTGACCGAAGCGGTTGAAGAGGGCGTTGGTATTGGGCCGCTTCCCTGCCTTATTGCCGATCGTCGTGAAAAACTTGTGCGCCTGACCGATCCCAATCCAGATTTTGCGACAGGGCTTTGGATTTTGACGCATCCGGATTTGCGCGCATCACCCCGCGTGCGCGCTTTCCTTGATGTTGCATCGGTCGAGTTATCAAAACTCAAGCCAATGATTGAGGGAGCAAAAGGCTCATCATCGTGAGCGATTGGCGCTGTTACGAGCCAATCTCAACAACAACGCGGCCACGAATTTGGCCATTTAGAATCGTGGCGGCTGTTTCGATCACTTGATCAAAGGGAATAGTCTTCGTCATTGATGCGAGCAGGGTGCGATCAAGATCGCTTGCAAGCCGTTTCCACGCTTCCAGTCGTAAAGACATCGGACACATCACGCTGTCGATACCGAGAAGCGCCACGCCTCGCAAAATGAATGGTGCGACGCTTGAGGGAAAATCCATTCCCTGTGCGAGACCACAGGCTGAAATAGCTCCATGTGCCTTGGTTTGTGCAACCACATTGGCGAGCGTATGGGAGCCGACCGAGTCGACACCCGCAGCCCATCGTTCTTTGCCCAAGGGGCGGCCGGGTTCTGACAATTCTTTGCGGTCGATGATTTCAGCCGCGCCGAGTGATTTGAGATAGTCGGATTCCTCAAGCCGACCGGTTGACGCGATGACGTGCCAACCTGCTTTTTTTAGAAGGGCAATCGCTACCGATCCGACGCCACCGGCAGCGCCCGTGACGATTGCCGGTCCGTCGGCGGGCTTTAAGCCATGGCGCTCGAGCGCCAGCACGGACAGCATGGCGGTATAACCGGCGGTACCAATGGCCATGGCATCATGTGCGCTCAATCCCGTCGGGATTTTTACGAGCCAATCGCCTTTCACGCGCGCCTTTTCTGAATAACCGCCGAAATGCGTCTCTGATAATCCGTAACCATTCAGAAGCACGGCATCGCCTGGTTTAAAATTTTGATGCGCGGAGCTTTCAACAATGCCTGCGAGGTCGATGCCTGCGATCATCGGGAATTTGCGTGGCACGGCTGATTTTGCGGAGAGCACTAACCCGTCTTTGTAATTGATCGTGGAATGGCTGACACGAATGGTGACGTCGCCCTCCATTAGATCGGCTTCGGTTACGGTTGTGAACGCCGCATGTTGCGTGCCGGCTTCATCTTTGGTGACCATGATCGCTTTAAAGCCTGACATGGTGTTCTCCTTGAAATGGGTGATCGAGTGCGAAGAAGGTCGGTAGATTTTCGATTAAGCCGCTTGTGGTGCGACACGTTCAACAGGTTTTTCACGGATGGGAAGATTGATAACGGCCGAGGCAATGCCCAAAGCGATGCTGAGCCACCAAACAATTTGATAGGACCCGCTGCTCTCATAGAGCACACCGCCAAGCCATACACCAAGAAAGCCGCCGAGCTGATGCGAGAAGAATGCAAAGCCATACAGCATGGCGAGATAACGCGTGCCAAACATAAGCGCGACCAGCGCTGAGGTGGGAGGCACGGTGGAAAGCCAGAACAGTCCCATCACAAGACCAAACAGCATTGCCGTGATGGGTGAGGCAGGGATGAGGATGAAGGCTAAAACGGCAATCGAGCGACCCAAATAAATGAATGAAAGAATATAGCGCTTTGGCATGCGGCCGGAGAGCCAACCCGAACTTAACGAGCCAACCGCATTGGCAAGGCCAATGATTGCCAGTGTCCAGCCACCAACCCAAGCTGGCAAGCCGATGTCTCTTAGATAAGCCGGCATATGGGCCGTAATGAAAGCGAGTTGGAATCCACAGGTGAAAAACCCCAAGACCAGCATGACATAACTGGGGTGCCGAAAGGCCTCGGCGAGTGCCTGTTTAATCGACTGGGATTTTCCGCCGGAATTGTTTGATGACACATAACGTGTGGAGAGTGTGATCGAGAGGGGCAATACGGCAAGAAGCGTTGCGGCAAACACGAGCAAGGTCTGATGCCATCCAATCGCATCAATCAGGGCGGCACCAAGTGGCGGGAAGAAAAACTGTCCGAAAGATCCTGCTGCCGTGCCCGCACCAAAGGCTAAACCGCGCCATTGTTCCGGAAGCAATTTACCGAAGGCGCCGATGACGAGATTGAACGAAGCGCCCGAAAGCCCAAGCCCGATTAAAATGCCCGCACCCAAAGTGAGGGTGCCCGATGTCGTGCCCAACGCCATGATCGACAGGCCCGCGGCATAAAGCAGGGCGCCGAGGATGATCATCCGGATCGTGCCAAAACGATCCGCCAAAGCGCCGGCAAAAGGCTGCCCAACACCCCACAACAAATTTTGAATGGCGATGGCAAAGGAAAATGTATCGCGGCCCCAGCCAAATTCGGCGGTCATCGGCAATTGGAACAGGCCAATTGAAGATCTGGGTCCAAAGGTCAAAAATCCAATCGAACATCCGCAGATGAGTATAATTGCGGGTGACCATTTCGCCCTTGTTTGGGCAGATTGAGACTGTTCGACCATCACGGTGCCCCTTTTTTGGTGCTTATAGGCGCGCAGTCGCCCAAAGGCGAGTGGCGTGTTTGTAACCAAACGTGGAAATTCCAAGAAATCGTTCAAATCTTTTCATTTCCCGGAGGATTGGATCAGACTTTCCAATGAATTGATCCTTGTTCTAGGTTGCTTTTTGTAAGGCCATCCGCCAAGGAACGATCATTATCTCGCATCTGCGAAAAGGGGCGGCGCGATGGCGAAATGGGTTTATACCTTCGGAGACGGACAGGCCGAAGGCCAGTCGGATATGCGCAATCTCTTAGGCGGGAAAGGCGCGAACCTCGCCGAGATGAGCAATCTTGGATTGCCGGTACCTCCGGGCTTCACGATCACCACGGATGTCTGCACCTATTATTACGATCACGAACAATCTTATCCGCAAGAACTCGAGGCACAAGTAACCGCCGCGCTTGATCATGTTGGCACATTAACCGCCAAGCGATTTGGCGACGGCGAGATGCCGCTTCTCGTCTCCGTGCGCTCTGGTGCGCGCGCCTCTATGCCGGGTATGATGGACACGGTTTTGAATTTAGGTCTCAACGATGTGACGGTTGAGGCAATCGCCAAGAGTTCTGGTGATGCACGCTTTGCATGGGATTCATATCGTCGCTTCATTCAAATGTATTCGGATGTTGTTCTAGGCGTTGATCATCATCATTTCGAGGACATTCTCGAAACGGCCAAAGAGCGCAAAAACTATCTCCTCGACACCGATCTTTCCGCCGATGAATGGAAAGTGATTGTTGCCGAATACAAAAAAGCCGTTGAAGCCGAATTGGGTAGGCCATTTCCTCAAGACCCAAAGGAACAGCTTTGGGGCGCGATTGGAGCGGTGTTCGGTTCTTGGATGAATGCGCGGGCCAATAAATATCGCGAGCTTCATAGCATTCCGGCGAGCTGGGGTACGGCTGTGAATGTTCAAGCGATGGTCTTCGGCAATCTCGGAGAAACTTCCGCAACGGGTGTTGCCTTTACTCGTAATCCATCTACCGGTGAGAAAGCACTTTATGGCGAGTTTCTCATCAACGCGCAGGGTGAGGATGTAGTTGCGGGCATTAGAACGCCGCAAGACATTACGGAAGCGGCGCGAATTGCGGCAGGCTCTGACAAGCCATCGCTCGAAAAGGCGATGCCTCAAGCCTATGCTGAATTCATTCGGATTTGTGGCTTGCTCGAAAAACATTATCGCGATGTGCAGGATGTCGAATTCACCATTGAGCGCGGTAAACTCTGGATGCTGCAAACGCGTAACGGGAAGCGCACCGCCAAAGCGGCATTGAAAATTGCCGTTGATTTCGCACATGAGGGTTTGATCACGCAGGAAGAGGCGATTGGTCGAATTGACCCTTCATCTCTTGATCAATTGTTGCATCCAACCATTGATCCTCACGCCGAACGCAAAGTGATGGCGTCGGGACTTCCAGCCTCACCGGGTGCGGCTACAGGTGAAATTGTACTTGATAGTGATGAAGCGGAATCTGCAAAAGCTGCGGGCCGCAAAGTGATTTTGGTGCGTGTTGAAACCTCTCCCGAAGACATTCATGGCATGCATGCCGCGGAGGGAATTTTGACCGCTCGTGGTGGGATGACGTCCCATGCTGCGGTTGTGGCACGCGGTATGGGTAAGCCCTGCGTCTCAGGGGCAGGCATGCTGAAAGTTGATATGGTGGCGGGTACTGTGAGTGTACCGGGTTTCACATTGAAGAAAGGCGACCACATCACGATTGATGGTTCAACCGGCCAAGTTTTGATTGGTCAGGTAAAAATGATTGAACCTGAATTATCGGGTGAATTTGGTACGCTGATGGGATGGGCTGATAAAAAGCGCCGTATGAAAGTGCGTACCAATGCGGAGACTCCGCTTGATGCCAAAACGGCGCGCAGCTTTGGTGCCGAGGGCATTGGTCTATGCCGAACAGAGCATATGTTCTTTGAAGGTGAGCGTATCATTGCTGTGCGCGAGATGATTCTTGCCGATGACAGCAAAGGGCGTCGTGCAGCACTTGCAAAATTATTGCCGATGCAGCGCAAGGATTTCATTGAACTCTTTACAATCATGTCCGGCTTGCCGGTGACAATCCGTTTACTTGATCCGCCTTTGCATGAATTTTTACCGCACAGCGATGACGAAATTGCCGAAGTCGCTGCTGCCATGGGCGCCTCACCCGAAAAGCTCCGCGCGCGCGCGCTCGAACTTCATGAATTTAATCCGATGCTCGGCTTCCGTGGATGTCGGCTTGCGGTCGCTTATCCAGAAATCGCAGAGATGCAGGCGCGCGCGATCTTTGAAGCGGCCGTTGAAGCGGCCAAGCTCACAGGGCAGGCGGTAATTCCAGAAGTGATGGTGCCGCTCGTGATGGCAAAGCCTGAACTGGATTTTGTTAAAGCCCGCATAGATGCGATGGCTCAAGCGGTGAAGGCTGAAACCGGCGCACAATTTACCTATCAAGTTGGTACAATGATCGAATTGCCCCGCGCTGCTTTGCGTGCCGCTGAAATTGCGCAATCGGCAGAATTCTTCTCATTTGGAACGAATGATTTAACGCAAACAACGCTGGGTATTAGCCGTGATGACGCAGCCTCTTTTCTGGGCAGTTATACGATGCGTGGCTTACTGCCCGCTGATCCCTTCGTAACGCTTGATCAGGACGGGGTGGGAGAGTTGGTGCGCCTTGCGGCCGAGCGCGGCAAAAAAACTCGCCCTGACATTAAACTCGGCATTTGCGGAGAACATGGCGGAGATCCGGCCTCAATCCAATTCTGCGAAAGCGCGGGCCTTGATTACGTTTCCTGCTCACCTTATCGCGTGCCGATTGCACGCCTCGCTGCAGCGCAGGCCGCCATTGGCGCGAAGGTGGCAAGTCAGGCCTGATCAACACGGCCATCGGACAGATGGGTTGAATCAGAATGAAGATCGGCCGTTTATTCGACGATGATGTCGAGACCGAGATCGAGAACTTTTGCGGAATGTGTGAGTGCGCCAACCGAGATCATATCAACACCACTCTCCGCGATGGCGGCAACGGTTGTAAGATTAACACCGCCTGAGGCTTCGGTAAGTATGCGGCCCTTCACGCGATCAACGGCCGCTTTTAATAGCGCCGGTGTCATATTGTCGAGAAGCACAACATCGGCGCCTTCGGCGATCACTTGATCTAGTTGATCAAGAGTGTCGACTTCAATTTCGATTTTGACAAGATGTCCTGCAAAGGCTTTCGCCGCGCGTAAAGCTTGGCTGATACCGCCGGCAACCGCAATGTGATTGTCCTTAATCAAGATTGCGTCATCGAGACCAAAGCGATGATTAAATCCGCCACCGCACCGCACCGCATGTTTTTCGAGTGTACGAAGGCCCGGTGTTGTTTTGCGCGTGCAAACGATCCGTGCTTTGGTGTGTGAAACTGCTTTGACGAATTGCGAAGTGAGTGTGGCGATGCCCGCCAAGCGCCCCACAAAGTTGAGCGCGGTACGTTCGGCGGATAGAATTGCGCGGGCAGGTCCTTCAACCGCCAGTGCGATATCACCCGGCTTAACAGATGTTCCGTCGGCAAGATGGGCATCAAAACGTATGGATTGATCCATGCGGCGGAATGCAGCTATGGCGAGATCGCTTCCAGCAATCACACCATGCTCACGTGTTGCGATGACAGCACGGGCGCGTGCATTTACTGGAATGGTTGCTAGCGTGGTAATATCGCCTGCGCGACCGAGATCTTCGGCGAGTGCGCGGTCAATTACATCTTCAATAATGAAAGAATTGAGAGGGGAAAGCGAACTCATCCTCAAGCTCCGATAATCAATGTTACGTGTTTGCGCATGTCATCAAGCGTGAGGCGAGAACGTTGCGCAAGAGATTGAACTGTTTCGGGGAAATCGCTGCGAAAATGTCCACCGCGACTCTCAAGACGCTGATGTGCGGCCACAGTCACAAACAAGGCCGCCCGTGCCATGGCGCGCAAGCGCGGGGACGGCGACGACGTTTCGATATCGGCCAAGGTCCAGAGCGCTGTTTCAAGGCCTACACGATCACGAATGACCCCAACATGATCCGTCATGGTTTCTCGCAAGACGCCCAGCTGATCGATATCAAGCCCGGGTTCTGGATGCAGGTTGATTTTGTTGGCAGGTGAAACAGGTGCGACGTTTTGCGGTAATGCCTCTGCTATGCGTGCGGCAAATACGATTGCTTCGAGTAGTGAATTTGAAGCGAGCCGGTTTGCGCCATGGACGCCCGTTGAAGCGACTTCGCCGACGGCCCAGAGTCCCGTGAGGCTCGTTCGTCCCCTTGCGTCCGTGAGCACCCCACCCATGTGATAATGCTCAGCCGGTGCAACGGGAATAACCGTCGTCACTGGATCAATGCCTGCTGCTTTGCACGCCTCAAATACAGTTGGAAATGCTTCCGGAAAACGTGCGCCAATTGCCGTTCGACAATCGAGATAGGCACCACGACCGGCCATCAATTCTGCAAAGACACCACGCGCAACAATATCGCGCGGCGCGAGCTCCGCGTCTTTATGGAGCGCCACCATAAACCGCTTATCGGCTTTGTTGATCAGCGTTGCGCCTTCACCGCGAAGTGCTTCGGTTGCAAGGGGTGCAGGATCACGGCCAATCGCCATGGCTGTGGGATGGAACTGAACAAATTCAGCATCGGCGATCATAGCTCCAGCGCTGGCGGCCATTGCCAGTCCAATACCCGATGACTCGACGGGATTGGTTGTCATTGAATAAAGATGGCCAATTCCGCCGGTGGCGAGGACAATCTCGCTCGCATAGAATGCGTGGCTTATGCCCTGATTGTCGCGTGCAATCACGCCTTTAACACGATTATCGGAGACAATAAGATCTTCTGCGCTAAATGAATCTTGCACAGTTATTGAGGGCGTCTTGCGCACGGCCTCAATTAACGCCGCCATAATGGCTGCACCAGCGCGATCACCGCGAACGCGTACGATACGCCGCGCAGAATGAGCGGCTTCGCGTGATTGTATGAGGCGCCCTTCAAGATCCTTATCGAAGGGAACACCATACGAGAGCAGATCGCGAATGCGATCACCCGCCTCTTGTGCCATGCCTAATGCCATGGCCTCATCAACCAAACCAGCACCCGCAGTCACCGTATCTCTTGTATGGTCCTCGGGCGTATCCCCTTCTGCGAGCGCTGCCGCAATACCGCCTTGAGCCCAAGCGGATGATGCGCCTGCACCGAGCGGTGCGGCGGCAAGGATCGTAACCGGACGCGGCGCAAGTTTGAGCGCTGTAAACAGACCTGCCAAGCCTCCGCCGACAATCAGTACGGAGGACGTCATCAGCACATGATCCTTAACAGGAGGGGCGGACTTTCAGATAAGCCGATGCAGACGCCAATATATCGGAAACAAGTATGATGAAACCGCACCACGTTCGGCTCAACGTCCGAGCGCAATCATGCGCTCGACCGAGGCGCGGGCACGATCTGCGATTGCAGGATCAATCACAACTTCTTCAGAAAGCGTGAGAAGACTATCCAAAATTTTTGGCAATGTGATGCGCTTCATATGGGGGCAAAGATTGCACGGGCGAATGAAATCCACATGCGGTGCTTCTGCGGCCACATTCGAGGCCATCGAACACTCTGTGACCATAAGCACTCTTTTGTGTGCGCCGGTCTTGACCCAATCAATCATATGCGCGGTCGAGCCTGTAAAATCAGCTTCTGCTAAAACATCAGGCGGACATTCGGGATGGGCGATGATTTCAATCGTAGGATCGGCTTCGCGATAAGCACGCAGCTCCTCACCCGTGAATCGCTCATGCACCTCGCAGTGGCCTTTCCAGAGGATGAGTTTAACCTTGGTCTTGGTTGCAACATATTTACCCAGATATTCGTCCGGGAGAAAAATGACGCGATCAACACCAAGACTTTCAACCACTTGAACAGCATTAGACGACGTGCAGCAAATATCTGTTTCTGCTTTTACGTCCGCTGATGAATTCACATAGGTGACAACCGGAACGCCAGGATAGCGTTGTTTCAAAAGGCGGACATCAGCCCCTGTGATGGAGGCGGCAAGCGAGCACCCCGCTTTTGAATCGGGAATGAGGATCATCTTCTCCGGATTAAGAAGTTTTGATGTCTCAGCCATGAAATGCACGCCGCACTGCACGATGATGTCGGCATCGACTTCCGTGGCCTTGCGCGCCAGCTGAAGCGAGTCTCCCACAATATCAGCAACACCGTGGAAGATTTCCGGCGTCTGATAATTATGCGCGAGGATGACTGCGTTGCGCTCTTTCTTGAGGCGATTGATCGCGGCAATATAGGGCGCGTGAAAGGGCCACTCCACCGACGGAATGACATGTTTCACGCGGGCATAAATGGCGGCCGTTTCGCGCTCAATCTCGGGCGTCCATTCGAGAACAGGACGAGCGATCGGCGATTTGATGTCGGTTTCTGGTGAACGGATCACTCCGGAAACCGAGGTCGATCCCGTATGAAAGGACGTCGCCGCTGTCATCGCACTCTCCATTATGCTCGATACGAGCATAAATTGGGTCAAAAGAAACCGGCCTCGACCGGATATAAATACTCAAATTGAGCAAAAGAATTATAGCGCGATTGGGCCTGAGTGAAAAGTAAGGAAATGCGCAATCATGATGGGCGGGCTCAAAGGGGAGAGGCAACAGTTCTGGCGTCTGCTAGGCCTTGTCTCTTTGCACCAGCGATCCTTATCCGGCAATTGCTGAAAAATCAGCGACGGCACGAGTTGCTTCCCGGAAGGAAGCGAGGAGGCGCAGGCGGTTGGCGCGGATGTCTTTGTCGTCAGCATTAACGAGGATTTTGTCAAAGAACGCATCAACGGCTGGGCGCAGTGCGGCAAGTGCTTTCATAGCTCCGGCGAAATTCTCTATCGCGACATGTTCTATGGCGTGGCGGGTCGCAACATCGAGAACCTCGGCCAGCACCTTCTCTTCCGCTTCGCCTTTCTCTTTGATGAGATGCAAATCGACGGCCTCATTATAGCTTTTGCCGTCTTTCTTTTCTTCCGCTTTGAGAATGTTGGCGGCGCGGCGGAAGCCTGCAAGAAGGTTTGTGCCGTCATCGCTCGCTAAGAACGCATCGAGTGCTTCGACGCGTTTGACGATCATGAGAAGATCGTCCGTTTGGCCGGAAGCGAGCACCGCGTCGATTAGATCATGACGTTGGCCTTGATCACGCAGATAAACTTTGAGACGGTCGTGGAAGAAGGCAAGTAGGCTTTCATCAATGTGATGCGCTTTTAGAGCAAGCCGGACATTGTTCTCGAGTAAAAGACGCACAACACCCAATGCGGCACGCCTGAGTGCATAAGGATCTTTAGATCCTGTCGGTTTTTCATCAATCGACCAGAAACCCACAAGCGTGTCGAGTTTATCGGCCAAGGCTACCGTAATTGACACCGCGTCTTTTGGCACCACATCACTCGGACCTTGTGGCTTATAATGTTCTTCCAAGGCAGCGGCGACGCTCGCATCTTCACCTTGCCGGGCGGCATAATAGCGACCCATCAAGCCTTGCACTTCAGGGAATTCGCCGACCATCTCGGACACAAGATCGGCTTTGCATAAAATTGCGGCGCGTGCGGCTTTTGAAGCATCTGCTTTGACAATGGGTGCTAATTCCTTTGCCAATGTGACAAGGCGTTCAACGCGCTCATGCTGGGTACCGAGTTTGGCATGGAAGGTGATGTTCTTAAGTTTTTCCAGACGATCTTCGAGTTTGATTTTAAGATCAGTCTCCCAAAAGAATTTTGCATCTGACAGGCGCGCACGCACCACGCGTTGATTGCCATTAATGATGGTTGCGCCATCATCTTTTGCAATCATGTTGGACGTCAGTAGAAATCTATTGGCGAGTTCATGCGAGCCGGCCTTGCGCAAGACAAAGCATTTCTGATTAGCCCGGATCGTAGCGCGGATTACTTCTGGCGGTATATCTAAGAACCGCTCTTCGAATGATCCCATCAACACAACAGGCCATTCCACAAGACCTGCAACTTCTTCAAGAAGCGTGTCATCTTCGACCACTTCCAATCCTTGCGCAAAAGCCAGGCCGCGTGCGTCGTTGGCGATGATTTCTTTACGGCGATCCGTCGAGAGAACAACCTTTGCGGATTCGAGTTTGGCGACATAATCATCATAGCGGCGCACATGTATGGGCGCGGGCGCCAAGAAGCGATGGCCATAGGTGATATCGCCCGATTTAATGCCTTCAACATCGAAGGAAACAATTTCGGGTGTTTCCGTTTCGCTTCCAAACGTGCACAAAATGGAATGCAACGGCCGAACCCAGCGCAATGCGCCGACTTCAGCTGATAATTTGCCCCAGCGCATGCTCTTCGGCCACGGGAATGATTTGATGATATTGGGCAAAAGATCAGCAATTACATCCTTTGTCGGCTTGCCCTTGCTTTCGACAATCGCGATGTAAAAATCACCCTTTTTCGGGTCAGATTGAATCGTGGCTTGCGAAAGATCGGTGAGTCCAGCGCCTTTTAAAAATCCTTCAATCGCCTGTTGAGGCGCACCGACGCGGGGGCCTTTTTTTTCTTCCTTCACGTCGGGTTGATGAGCGGGAAGGCCCACAATATGCAATGCCAAGCGTCGAGGCGTTGCGAAGGCCAACGCCGCCTCATAGGTGCAACCACGTTCTACGAGGGCACTTGTTACAAGCGATTTCAAATCCTCAGCCGCACGTCTTTGCATGCGGGCGGGGATTTCCTCGGAAAAGAGTTCAAGCAGCAAATCAGGCATCGCGTTTTATCTCGCGTGGTATAAAGGCAAAAAATTAGACGGCCTTATGTGAGCCGTCACACAACGGTGCATTCTTTGAATGTTTGCACGCACAAAAAAATGCTTTCTTGTCAGCGTCAGCTGTCCAGGCCATCGGGGAGAAAGACGATCCTTTATGTGAACCGTCACAAAAAGGCTGGTTCTTTGATTGGCCGCATGAACACCAATAATAGGTTTCACCGGCCTTTACATCGACGGGGAGAGGGGTTTTTCCAGCAATGTGAGGAGCGGTCATGGTTATGTTCCTTTTTAATAACTGTGTAAGTTTGACGCCGCGACTTATCAGGCGCCACCACCTTCTGTTTTAAGCCAGGCTTCACCGCAGGCCTTTGCAAGTTCGCGTACGCGGAAGATATAGCTTTGCCTTTCGGTGACCGAGATCACACCGCGTGCATCGAGAAGGTTAAAGAGATGGCTTGCTTTGATGCATTGATCATATGCGGGGAGCGCCATAAGATGGCGGCCTTCACCCTTGTTGCCGAAATCAAGAAGCGCCTTGCATTCTGCTTCAGCATCTTTGAAGTGACGCGCCAACGTATCGGTATTGGCCGCCTCGAAATTATGGCGTGAGTATTCCTGTTCAGCTTGCAGAAAAACATCGCCATAGGTGATTTTATCCTCACCTTCGAGGCCGTTGAAATTCAAATCATAAACATTCTCTACACCCTGCACATACATTGCCAAGCGTTCGAGACCGTAGGTCAATTCGCCCGCAACGGGCGAACATTCAAAGCCAGCAACCTGCTGGAAATAAGTGAACTGACTGACTTCCATCCCGTCACACCAGCACTCCCAGCCAAGACCCCAAGCACCTAGCGTCGGACTTTCCCAATCGTCTTCGACGAAGCGAATATCATGCAATGCTGGATCAATGCCGATGGCGAAGAGTGACTTCAAATACAGATCTTGCAGATTGGCGGGGGAGGGCTTCATGATGACTTGATATTGGTAATAATGCTGAAGCCGATTTGGGTTCTCACCGTAGCGCCCGTCTTTTGGGCGACGCGAAGGCTGAACATATGCCGCGCGCCAGTGTTTTGGGCCCAATGCACGTAATGTTGTTGCAGGATGAAACGTGCCGGCGCCGACTTCCATGTCATAGGGTTGTAAGATCACACAGCCTTGTTCCGCCCAAAACTGGTGCAAGGTCAGGATAAGCGCCTGAAATGAGGTTTTTGGATTCATGGAATCGGATGAAGTGATCGCCATCATTCAGACTTTTGAAAAGACAGAGGATAAAAGAATTTGCGCGCACCGTATGGTCGGCGTGTCTCACGGTCAAGACCGGGCTTTGCCGATCGGTGCCGTATCCCGTTATGCCAATGTCGTTGAGCGCACCCACCAACTAGGATTCAGCACTTTGAGCATTTTGCTTGCCCGCGCAGCCGCACGACAATCATCAAATAAACCGAAAACGGTTGCACCTGAACCAGACATCCGCACTAGGCGGCATGTTGTGAGCGCTGACAAAGCGTCACGAACCGCACCAATTTCGGGCTCCAGGCTTATGGCTGCGGCTTCCATATCGTTTCGTCCTTCCGCCAGTCGAGACAACAGCGCGGGTGCTGTCAAGCCTCCGACAATACAGGGATGTTTTGAGGAAGAGCCAACGTCACCGCGCGTCAGTCCGATCTTGGAAAAAACTGCGGGCGTTGAGCTGCCCCTACGTGGATTGACGAGGACTGCAAAGAGGCGTGGAAGATGAACAGGCTCATCAAGATGATCGCCAATGCCTCGCATGATACGCGATGTACCCTCAAGACATACAGGTACATCGGCACCCGTGTTGCGCGCAGCGTCGAGAATAGCTGGGTGTTGGAGTGTTAAATCATTAAGGCGTGCGAGAAGGCGTAATGCCGCCGCCGCGTCCGCAGAACCACCACCCATTCCTGACGCTATAGGGAGGCGCTTTGTGAGATGAAAGGCACCTGTTCGAAGATGGGGAACATGCTCCGCGAGAGCCATCGCCGCTTTCAGAATATGGTTGTTTTTCTCGTCAGTAAGCGATGAAGCCTCGGGACCTGAAACCGTTAATGACAAGCGTGAGCCTTCAACAAGGCGAAGATCATCGCAAACATTCGCAAACGCTACGAGACTTTCAAGATTATGGTAGCCGTCTTCACGCCGACCAATGATGTGGAGCGTCAGGTTGATTTTTGCGCGGGCTCGCGCGGTGCCAACCCATACCATTTTGGATCACCCGCCGGAGCCCGATGAAATAGGAGGTAGTCCTTTTTCAATTTTTTCAAGAATCTTTGGTAGATCTTCAGGCTCAGGGTTTAGATCACGCGCGTGATTCCATTGAAATTTTGCTTCGAGCTCGCGCCCTAACCGCCAATAAACATCGCCCAAATGATCGTTTATGGTTGGGTCTGCGGCTTTAAGATCCACCGCTTTTTCCATGAGTTGTAGCGCGTTTTCATATTGACTGAGGCGGTAATAAGCCCAACCGAGACTGTCAACAATGTAACCATCAGTCGGGCGTTGTTCGACAGCGCGACGCAGCATTTTAAACGCTTCGTCTAAATTCATATTTTGCTCAACCCATGAATAGCCGAGATAATTTAAAACGAGGGGTTGCTCTGGTGATAGCTCAAGGGCCTTTTTGAAATCAGCTTCCGCCTTCGGCCATTGTTTCAAGCGCTCATATGCGATCCCGCGCGCGTAGAACAAACTCCAATGTCCCGCTGTTGGATTTTCTACCTTTTCAATTGCCAATGAATAAGACTCTGACGCCTCAGCGAAGGCCTTCCGGGAACGATAGATGTTGCCCAAGGCGATCAACGGTTCAATGTCACTCTCAGCGCTAGGAATGATTGATTTTAAAAGTAAAATTGCTTCATCCTGCTGTCCAAGTTGTTCGAGATTGAATGCACGTTGCACATCAGCCGTAAGGCGGAATGGCGATGTCTTCGGAATCAAAGCGTAAGATTCATTCGCCGAGTCGGGTTGCTTCATGCGTTCGTAAGTGTCGGCCATCGCCATGGCGGCAAAGGCATGATCGGGAGCGAGCCAGATCGCCAGTCTCAAATAGATGAGAGACGCCAGCTCGTCGCCATCGCGCGTGACGGCGCTGCCCAGACCGTAGAGTGCTTCAGCAACACCATCTGATTCTGAGCGAATTTCATCATCGAGCTGTTTTCCTGCATTGAGCTTTGCCAAAGCATTTTTGATAACGGGATGACGTGGAAAAATTGTTTGGAGATTTTGATAAATCGTTCGCGCCTGTTCCACCTGGCCGTTCGCGGATAAAAATTGTGCAAAGAGTTCTGCAGTCCGAAGCGATTGTGGGTCAGCATTATAGGCTGCTTCCAAGCTCTTACGAGCTTCATCGATTTTGCCGTTTACCTTAGCAATTAGACCACGATGAACGAGGCGGAAAATGCGCGTCCCCGGTTCATCGGGCATTCGATCAATCAGTTCTATTGCATGCTTAGGACTTCCGCTACCAAGCCAGCTCCAAGCCGTGAGTAAGGTGGCCGTCACATCAGTGGTTTGTGTATGGCCGCCACGCTTGAGTACATTTCGGGCAGTTGAAAACTGATCGGATTGGATGGCGCGCACAGCAAGCGCAAGCTGTGCTATCCCGCTGCCTGCATTGCGACGTGAAACAGCCTCGGCAAGCGGCAACGCTTCCGTCATTTTGCCTTCGGCGAGAAGCGTTACAAAAGCGCGCTCGGTTAGATCGACACTACGCGAGTCAAATTTCATTGATTCTGAATAGTAGAATGCTGCCGCAGACGTATCATTTGAAAGACCTGCCACGAGGGCGGCGAGATAATTGCCGGGCAATGTGTTGGCGAGCTTTAGATCGGTCTTCGTATCGGCCGATGCGGCGTTCGCCCAAACCAATCCGAACAGCGCGATGAGGGGCGCCCAGAAGAGGGGGTGGTGTCGTTCGATTGATTTTTGAAGGCCTATCAGGGCGCATTTTTTGGACATGATTGATCGATACAAACTGTCCCCCTGATTGGGAAGAAAAATTCTTGGTTCGGGACTTTTACATATTTGGATAATTGGGCCCGCCGCCCCCTTCCGGCGTTACCCAAGTAATATTTTGTGCCGGATCTTTGATATCACAAGTTTTACAATGGACGCAGTTTTGGGCGTTTATCACAAAGCGGGGGTCATTTTTGGTGCTCTCATTGCCATACACGACCTCATAAACGCCGGCCGGACAATAGAGCCGAGCAGGCTCGCCATACATCGGTAAATTCTTGGCCGTTGGAATGGAGGAGTCGGCCAACGTGAGGTGTACCGGCTGATCTTCTTCATGATTGGTCGAGGCTAAAAACACCGATGACAGCTTATCGAAGGAAACGATACCATCCGGCTTAGGATAGGTGATCGGGGACACGGCGGAGAGCGGTTTTAATGTCTCGTGATCGGCTTTGCCGTGGCTGAGGGTGCCAAAAATCGAGAAGCCAAAGAGATCATTGGTCCACATATCAAGGCCGCCAAGACCGATACCGAGCCATGTACCAAATTTCGACCACAGTGGTTTGACGTTTCTAACCTTACGCAGATCGCGACCGATCGCTGAAAACCGCCATCCGGCTTCGTAGTCAATCAGTTCATCATTTGCACGACCGGCTGCAAGCGCTTTGACAATCTGATCTGCTGCCTGGATTCCTGAGAGAATTGCGTTATGCGAACCTTTAATGCGTGGCACATTCACAAAGCCGGCTGCACAGCCCACCAGTGCGCCGCCGGGGAAAGTAACCTTCGGGACTGATTGCCAACCACCTTCCGTGATAGCCCGCGCGCCATAGGACAAACGCTTTCCGCCTTCAAAAGTGGGACGGATCATTGGATGGGTCTTAAAGCGCTGGAATTCGTCGAAAGGGGACAAAGTCGGGTTTTGGTAGTTTAGGTGAATAACGAAGCCGACGGCGACTAAATTATCTTCCAGATGATAGAGGAACGATCCTCCACCAGTTTTGCCATCAAGCGGCCATCCGAAGGAATGTTGTACAAGTCCTTGCCGATGATTTTCGGGCGATACCTGCCAAAGTTCTTTAATCCCAATTCCAAATTTTGGTGGATCTCGTCCTTCGTCAAGGCGGAATTGTTTAATCAATGTTTTTGTGAGGTGACCGCGAGCGCCTTCGGCAAAGAGTGTGTACTTCGCACGAAGTTCCATGCCGCGTGTAAAGCCATCTTTCACCGTGCCATCTTTTGCAATGCCCATATCGCCTGTTGCAATACCGACAACTTCGCCTTTTTCTCCATATAGAATTTCAGACGCAGCGAAGCCTGGATATATTTCGACGCCGAGTGCTTCTGCTTTTGTGCCAAGCCAGCGACATACATTGCCAAGCGAGACGATAAAATTACCGTGGTTCGACATCAAAGGCGGCATCAAAAAATTGGGAAGCCGAATTCCGCCTGCTGGTCCAAGGACGAGGAAGTGATCGTCCGTTACGGCCGTTTTGATGGGAGCGTCCTTATCATCTCTCCAATCAGGGATGAGGCGATCAAGGCCAATCGGATCGATCACCGCGCCCGAAAGTATATGGGCGCCGACCTCAGAGCCCTTTTCAACAACAACAATGGCAAGGTCAGGATTTTTTTGCTTGAGGCGGATTGCCGCGGCGAGACCGGCAGGGCCTGCGCCTACGATGACGACGTCAAAATCCATTCCTTCGCGCGGAAGCGCTCGTGCTTCTGCCAAATCCATCGTCTGTCTCCCAGAGCTGGTTGATTTTTGAACTGCAAGCCAATTGTTTATTGCAAGACTGTACATCAGTCGCAACCTTACCCGACGTCGCAGACGATATTTCCGACGAAAAACTGGTAATGAGACCAGCGGAAGCATAGAATGATGATATGGCGGACGATTTTGGGACTGCGCGTAACCTTGATGTAGAGCTTCTTCGCTGGCATTTGGCGGCGGGGGTGGATGCGATTCTCGACGACATTCCGCACGATCGGTTCAATGAGCTGCTCGTCAACGACGGCAATGTCCGAACGGGTGAACCTGTTATTGGCAACAAAAGCCCACATGTTCAGCGCGAGCCGATTGCTCGTCTGCCAGCCGCGTCCATAGTCGCGACGGGTTCCAGCGAGGATTGGGTTTTGAAGGCCCTTGAAGCGGCCCATTCGGCCCATAGTCTCGCTGAGCTTCGTGAACGACTTGAAAGCTTTGAGGGGGCAGCGCTTAAGAGAACAGCACGCAGTATGATTATGGCTTCCGCTCCGACTGTATCCGGCGTCCTAATCATCGGAGATATCCCAGAAGCAGACGATGATCGCTCAGGGGAGGTCTTTTCGGGACGTGCAGGCATTATGTTAGATTTGATGCTGGCTTGTATTGGATTGTCTAGAGAAACGGTGGCTCTCACAACAGCATTACCTTGGCGCCCACCTGGTAATCGGGCGCCGACACCACAAGAGCTTGCTGTGTTAACGCCTTTTCTGGAACGTCAAATCTCGTTGATTGCGCCGCGATTTATTTTGTCGTTTGGCACGAGTACAGCCCAAATGTTGGCGGGTCGGCAGGACCAACTCCTGAAGCTGCGCGGGCAATGGCACGAATTGAAGTGCGATGACCGTGTTATTCCAATGTTGACGACGCTCGGCCCTTCCCATCTTCTGCGCCATCCGGCTCAAAAGCGATATGCTTGGCGTGATCTAAAATTTTTTCACGAACGCATTAGCGCCAATTAATCGATGACCATAAAAAAACCGCACCCTTCGACGCGGTTTAACTTTAAAATCAAGTTCGGTGTTCTTAACGCAATTCGCGACGAACTTCGACCAAGTCTTGTTCGATCAGTTGCTCTGCCGCAGAGCCAACAACCGTTTGGCGCATAATAATTTCGGAGGCTTTCACTGCGGCATCTGCTGCTGTAGCCCGCACTTCTGCCATTGCGGACGCTTCAGCCTGCGCAATCCGTTTTTCAGCCATCGCGCGGCGACGCGTCATGAAGCTATTAAACTCGGCTTCAACCTCTGCAGAATAGCGGGCTGCCTCTGATTTCGCACGAGCGATAATTTCATCAACTTCGTGTTCAGCAGCAGAAAACTTCTTTTGATATTCAAGGAACACGCGTTGCGCTTCTTCCCGCAAAGCTTTCGCTTCCTCAAGTTCCTTGCGGATTGCTTCGGCGCGGTTATCGAGGCTTGAGATCAAAGTCTTGAATGCGCCGAGATACCAAAGAACGCCAACGAAAACAACGAAAGCGACGGCAACCCAAAATGCGGCATCCATGACGCTCTCCTTTAACTCTTCATAATCCGGCCAACGACGGCCGTTGCTTCGCCAGCACCCGCTGTGTAGCCGGTTAACTGCTTTACGATTGACATTGTGGCTTCTGATGCAATTTCCGCAACATTTGCCATAGCCTTCGCTTTATTCTCGGCAATTGTATGCTCTTCAGCATCGAGGTTCGCAGTCAATTCAGCGTCAAACGCTGTCCGCTTTGCAATGATTTCGGCATTCAAGCGATCGCGTGTTTGTTTGCCAATCTCTTCTGCATGCGCGTGCGCATCAGCCAAAGCTTTTTCAAATGATGCAATGGCGGTTTCTGTTTCCGCACGAAGCCGCGCCGCCTCATTGAGGTCACCCTCATGAGCTGCCTTTCTCGCTTCAAGAATTCCTGCAACGCGGGGAAGACCAATTCGAGCCATGAGGAGATAAAGCAGGCCGAATATAATCGCCAGCCAGATGAGCTGCGGTCCAAAGGTCGACGGATCAAAGGGTGGGAAAACACCACTATGTCCACCATCATGACCAACTTCGGTCGTTGTCTCTTGAGTCGTGGCCATTGCACTTTCTCGCGCGCATTTCCGGAAAAGCTCCGGATGAAACGAGCCCCCGCCGAAATCGGCGGGGAGGGACGTCAAAGACGAAATTCTAAGCGACCTCGGCGAGGTCGCTCAACCCATCTTACTTGATCACGAAGAGCAGGAGAATCGCGACAAGGAACGCGAAAATACCAAGACCTTCTGCAAGTGCTGCACCGATGAAGGCGCGGCCAAACTGGCTGTCGGACGCTGAAGGATTACGCAATGCGCCTGAGAGGAAGTTGCCGAAAATGACGCCAACGCCAATTGCGGCTATGCCCATGCCAATCGCGGCGAGACCGGCACCAATATACTTTGCAGAGACGGGATCCATGATGTGCTCCTGTTGGATGGTTGGATCGGATAAAAAGAAATCGGACCTTTGTTCAATGTCCGGGATGGATCGCGTCGTTGAGATAGACGCAAGTGAGAATGGCAAAAACGTAGGCCTGCAAGAATGCCACCAATAATTCAAGCGCCGTTAGCGCAACGGTCATTGCAAAAGGCAAGGGCGCTAAAATGATTGCCCATGTGCCGGAAGCAAGCAACATCGTTACGAAACCGCCAAAAACTTTCAACGTGATGTGGCCAGCAAGCATATTGGCGAAAAGACGCACGGAAAGGCTAATTGGTCGCGAAATGAACGAGATGACCTCGATTAACACCAGTAAGGGTAGAAGAAACGGTGATACGCCTGATGGAACGAAGAGATGCAAAAAATGCAGTCCATTCCGATAAAAGCCATAGAGGATGACGGTCAGGATAACGATTGCAGCAAGCGCAAAAGTTACAATGATATGGCTCGTAACTGTGAATGTGTAGGGAATGAGGCCAATCAGGTTCGAGAGTAATACGAACATGAAGAGCGAGAAAACCATGGGGAAGAAGCGCATGCCATCTTGCCCGGCAGAACCACGAACAGTTGATGCCACAAATTCATAGGCGACTTCGCCGAGAGATTGAAGACGACCAGGCACCAGCGCACGCGCAGATGTGCCAACGATCATAATAAATGACGCGACAGCAAGAACTGCGATCATGAAGATCGCTGAATTTGTGACAGGCAATGGTCCGATCTGAAATACCGGAGCAATCACGAATTGATGGATGGGATCAATCCCGCCTTCAGCCGCCACGCTTTCGCTCCTCAGTCTTTATCGACCTTGCGGTCTTCAATATTGGATCGGCGCGTACTGGAGCCGCTACCGAGTTTTACCATGTTCCAGAAACCCGCGATCACGCCGAGCATCAAAAACACAATCAGGAACATCGGAGACAGCCCCGACCATTGGTCGATTTGCCATCCGATCAGACTTCCAACCGCAACGCCTGCGATCAGTTCTGCTAGCATACGAAACCCCAAGGCCATTGCCTTTCCGGTTTCGCCGCCAACCGCGACCGCCTCCGCCTGCTTGCGGTCAATCTCGGATGATTCCAACCGTTTCTTCTCGATCGCGCCCGCTAATTTTGCGAGCCGGTCTTGAAGTTCCCGGTCCTCACCGTTTCCGTGATCGACCTCTTTCATCTGACCCCGTTCCGCAACACAATGCGTATCGCGATTTCGGCTTGAATTTCTTGGGGAAATACCGGCCGGACTAGGTCGACCGAGCGGAGGTCAAGCCTGCTCTTTCGAGCGCGCGAAACATAGTTTTTTACCCTATCCCTGTCAAGGCGACTTAAACTTTGAGTAACCATCTGAAATTACTGCGATTTCAGGCAAAAGCAGCCTTGTTCAACTTTTGCTTGCGGCTTTGGCACTGCTGCACCGCATCATGACGCCTTTAGATAAGATTCCGCTGTACCCAGATCGACGGAGACCAATTGGCTGACACCACGCTCAGCCATTGTTACACCAAACAGGCGATCCATACGCGCCATCGTGATCGGGTTGTGAGTAATGACAATGAAGCGGGTTTCAGTGGAATGCGCCATATCGTTCAAAAGGTCGCAATATCGCTCGACATTGGCATCATCGAGCGGTGCGTCGACTTCGTCGAGCACGCAAATCGGCGACGGATTGGTCAGAAATACCGCGAAGATCAATGCGATTGCGGTCAACGCCTGTTCACCACCCGATAGAAGCGAAAGCGTTGAGGGCTTTTTCCCTGGTGGGTGAGCCAGAATTTCGAGCCCTGCCTCGAGCGGATCGTCTGATTCGATCAATTGAAGCTTCGCGGTACCACCGCCGAAGAGAGACGTGAAAAGCTTTTCGAAATGGCCCTGTACAATCTCGAAAGCAGCCAAAAGGCGCTCGCGCCCTTCTTTGTTCAACGTTCCGATGGCGGCGCGCAGGCGACGGATTGCTTCAACCAGATCTTCCTTTTCGGTCGCCATGGCCGAGCGCCGGTCTTCGATCTCCTTCAATTCGTCATCAGCGCGGAGATTGACGGCCCCGAGGCGCTCACGTTCGCTCTTCCATTGCTCAAGTTTTGACGCGATGTCAGCGAGATTGCCAATATTTTCAATTGCATCTTCCCCAATCCGCTCAAGGAGCGCGGATTCGGGCTCTTCGAAGCGCTCTTCGAGCGCAGCGGTCTGAGTTGCGAGCGATTGTTGGGCCGCCTCGAGCCGCATGTCACTGCGGACTTTTTCTTCCCGGGCGGCTGTGAATGTAGCAAGCGCATCGCGTGCACGACGGTCTGCTTCCGCTAACGCTGTTTCAGCAAGTGCAAGTTCGTCGGCGCGCTCTTTTCGGTTATTTTCTGCAGCAGCGATCTCATTTCCGAGAGCGAGGCGACGTTCGTTGAAGACCGCCGGGGCTTCGGCGAGTTTTTCTGACTCAGCACGAACTTCCGCCAAACGCTGCTCAATCTCGCTTGTGTGAGAAATTGTCTGTTCTGCTCGCTCGGACCAGCCGGCTTTTTCTGACGCGATTGCCGAGAGGCGTCTTTCGCGTGCCTCCGTTTCGCGCTGAATGCTTTGGAAAGCAGCGGTTGCGTCTGCCAATGCTGCACGCAAAATTTGCGTCTGAGCGCGGGTTTCGGCGAGCGAAGCTTCCTTTTCAGCCAGATCCGGAAGATCGCGCTCTTCCAGCTCGGTCGCATCGAGCGCTGCTTGTGCTTCAAGAAGGGACGCCGAAAGGCGATCAGATGCCTCAACAAGCGCGGAGCGGCGTGCCATGCGTTCGCGATCTCGTTTTTCGACAATCGCGAGGCGTTCACGGAGCGTTTCGAGTGCTTTTCGGGCTTCGCGAACCGCGACAAGGCTCGCAGCCTCGGCTTCGGATGCCACGGCGACCTGCGCTGAGGCTTCATCCATGTCTTGCCTAAGCCGGGCGAGGGCGCGTCGTGCTTCCTCGGCTTCCGCTTCAAGATCACCCAAGCGATTGCGTTCGGCCAATCGGCGTGCCGCCGGCGTCGGTGCTCCAGCGGAAGCAATATACCCGTCCCAGCGCCACAATGCGCCCTCGGCAGATACAAGGATCTGGCCTGTTTTCAGATGCGAACGAAGCTTTTCGCCTTGATCGGCATTGACCAGGCCAATTTGCGCCAGGCGCCGTTGTAATTCGGCAGGAGCGTCGACAAGGGACGACAGCGGCGTTGCGCCTTCCGGTAGCCGCGGGTCGTCCTGAGATGTGCCGGGATTGAGCCAATGAACGGGGGCCGCTGGATCAAGAGCGGCATCAAGATCATCGCCAAAGGCCGCGCCAAGGGCCGATTCATAACCTTTTCGCACGGTAATCTGGTCAAGAACGGCCTGCCATCGGCCGTCATCGCTGCTGGAGAGCAGTTTCGCGAGCGTACGGATTTCGGTTTCAAGTCGTTGAACCTGCCGGTCGGCCTCTGAAAGCGGGCCGCGCAGAACAGATTCTGCTTCGCGTGCAGCGGCTTGAGCCGCGCGGCGTTGTTCCGCATTGGACTCAGCCGCACTGAGAAGTGCTGCGGCATCATTACATTCGCTGGCCAGCGCGAGGCTTTCGAGATCGCTATGCGCTTCGGCGTCGAGGGCGGAGAGGTCCGCAACGGCGCGGTCGCGTTCTTCGGTAAAGCGGCGAACACGATCGCGCTCGGTCCGCAAACGTGCCGCGATTGAGTCCCGGCGGGCTTGGAGTTCGGCCACGGCACGCTGAAGTGTGTTCAGTTCCTCTTCGGACTCATTCAGCCGTGTTTCGCGTTCAAGACGAAGCTGATTGGCCGATTCCTGCTTCTCTGCGGTTGATCCACGCTCGGATTCAAGGGCCAAGCGCTCATTTTCGAGGGTTTCAATCGCCTGAACCGCGTCCGCACCGCGCTGCTTTTCGCGTTCGAGATCGCGCAACATTTCATCGGCGCGCCGCGCGAGTTCTTCGGTCCGGGCTTTTGCGCGGGCTTCATCGGCATTGAGTGTTTCACGAGCCAGAATAAGACGTTGAAGAGCGGCTGCCGCTTCAGCCTCTGCTTCGCGCAGGCGGGGCATGTTTGCTGCTGCTACGGCCTGATCCTTGGCCGTTTCCGCCTGTAATAGCCCCGTTTTTGTCAGTTCATCGCGTGTTTCTTCAACTTTGGCCTCAGCTTCAGCCATTTGAGCGCGTGCATCGCGCAACGCGCGAAGGGCAAGAACCGCTTCTGTCCGACGAATATCGGCGGCAAGCGCCTTATACCGCTCGGCCTGACGGGACTGACGCTTCAACCCGTCGATTTGGCCCTCAATCTGGCTCATAACGTCATCAAGACGCTGAAGATTGTCCTCGGCGGCCTTCAGGCGCAGTTCGGCCTCGTGGCGGCGTCCATGGAGGCCCGCGATTCCGGCGGCATCTTCCAGAATGCGACGGCGGGCGCTGGGCTTGGCATTGATGATTTCGCCAATTTGACCCTGACGGACCATGGCGGGCGAGCGGGCGCCCGTTGCCGCATCGGCGAAGAGGAGTTGGACGTCGCGGGCGCGGACTTCGCGGCCATTCAGGCGATAGGTTGAGCCATCCTCACGCTCGATTCTGCGTGTGACTTCAAGCAGTTCGGAGTCATTGAAGGCTGAGGGTGCGCGGCGGTCTGTATTGTCGATCACCAGCGCCACTTCGGCCATATTCCGAGCGGGGCGGCCCGTGGTGCCGGCAAAAATCACATCGTCCATGCCAGAGGCACGCAGGGATTTATGCGAGCTTTCGCCCATCACCCAGCGCAAAGCCTCGACCAGATTGGATTTTCCGCAACCATTCGGGCCGACAACGCCCGTAAGGCCCGGTTCAATCAGGAATTCGGTCTGATCAACAAAGGATTTGAATCCCGCGATTTTGAGCGCAGTCAGTTTCATCGCCGTCCCCCAAGGGCGCGGCGAACACGACTAGCCCCCAACCAGAGGAGCGAGAATTTTATCAAGTTCTTCAATGCTTAACGACCCGCTGCTCTTTTGCCCGTTGATAAAAAAGGTTGGCGTGGAGTCGACACCGAAGACTTTTTCGCCGCGCTCACGAACCGAGTTGACGGCGTCATAGATGGATTGGTTTTTCAAGCAGGATTCGAAAGATTCCTGTGTGAAACCGGCCTGACGGACCACGGACAGCAGCGCTTCAGCCGGTTTTGGGGCTCCGGACCATGTTTTTTGCTGAGAAAACAGCAAATCGACCATGGGGTAGTATTTGTCATTGCCGTTGCACCGCGACAGCATGAAGGCGGCGGTTGCCAGAGGGTCAAAAGGGAATTCGCGCAAGGTGAAACGGACCTTGCCGCTGTCGATATATTTCGATTTCAGGGCCGGAAATGTCTCCGTGTGAAAATGCGCGCAATGCGGACAAGTCATTGATGCGTATTCGATAATTGTGACCTTAGCGTCATCCTTGCCGAGCCAGACATCGCCCAATGGACCCGCGAGCGCGAGCTCCTCGCTTTTGGCAGCCTGCGCTTGCGCCGGACCGACGCCCCAAAGCGTTGGAAAAAAGCCAAGACTGGCAAGGGCTTGAACGAGTGTACGGCGACGGATCATGGGCGGACTCTCCAGAGACTGAGGCGCCTGATTAACAGGCGGGATGGTAAAAAGGCAAGTGCTTTCAAGGTGTTAGGATTTCGAGGTGAGAACGCCCGCGCCAAGCCGGATGAGGGCCTCCTGCAGCGCGGAATTATCCAGAGAACCGACTTTTTCGCGAGCCTTTTCAAGGACTTCCGCGGTCGGGGCGGGGAGGGGGACAGGGCGGGGCGTTTTTCGTATAGGTCCTTGTTTTAAAAGGATTTTTCCCACCGCTTTCCAGCCATAACGGGTGTTGACGCGCTCGATGAGCACGGGGGCGAGATGCTGCAGCTCAAGCGCAAAGGCGCTCTCGACGCGAATGACGAGGGTGGCGGGCTCGCTGGCCTCAGCCGTGCCGATCCGTTTAGGCCATGAAATTTTGATGGGTTCACAACGGGTTGCGAGCTTCTCGCCGACGACATCGGGCCACGAGGCCACGATATCGGAAGAGGCAAAGCCTTGCGCCGCGAGCACCGGACCCAGCGTCGCATCGATCAAATCGGAAAGGGGACGCGGTGCGGCTTGCTTCATACGGACGATCAGTGATGAGGTACTTATCAATGGTTGATGAGGTAATCGGGAATAGTGTTCAGATCATGAAACGGCAGGGTAACATAATCAATCATAAGGATCGTTCGCCAAAGAGTATTTCGCCGCTGAGCGCACGCCTGCTTGACTGGTATGACCACAATGCGCGCGTGTTGCCATGGCGCTCTGCACGCGGTGAACGGGCCGATCCCTATCGCGTTTGGCTATCCGAGATCATGTTGCAACAGACGGTTGTAAAAGCCGTCATTCCCTATTTCGAGACTTTTGTTTCCACTTTCCCGAGCGTCAAGCATCTCGCACAAGCGGACCGCGAGGACGTGCTCCGGCTGTGGGCGGGGCTTGGTTATTATTCGCGCGCGCGCAATCTCTATGCATGTGCGCTAATGGTGGTGGAGCGCCATGCGGGGCGTTTTCCGGATGAGGTTGAAGCGCTGCGCGCTTTGCCCGGTATTGGTGCCTATACTGCGGGTGCGATTGCGGCGATTGCCTTTGGTAAGCCGGAGGCCGCGATTGATGGCAATGTCGAGCGTGTGGTGTCGCGCCTTGATGCGATCAAAACCGCATTGCCGCTTTCAAAGCCCGCGATCCGCGCGCGTGTTGAAGCGCTGATTCCGAATGACAGACCCGGTGATTTTGCACAAGCGCTGATGGATTTGGGCGCCACACTTTGCATGCCTAAAAATCCGCGCTGTGACATTTGTCCGTGGACAAAAACGTGCAAAGCGCGCGCTGAGGGAGAGCCGACGCTCTATCCGCTCAAAGCGCCCAAGGTGAAAAAATCGCAACGTTATGGCGCGGCGTTTGTGGCGCGCCGCAATGATGGTGCGGTGCTTGTTCTCACGCGGCCCGACAAAGGCTTGCTCGGCGGTATGACGGGCGTGCCCACAACAGAGTGGACCGCATCACAACCGGATGAGGAAGCGCTCAATGCGGCGATGCCCTTTCAAGCGCCATGGAAAAAACGCGCGGTACCTGTCACGCATGTCTTCACCCATTTTGCGCTGTCGCTTGATGTGTATGACGCGGCAATTGCACAAAGCAAAAAAGCGCCGCCGGCGCATCGCTGGTCATCGGCCAATGGACCAGAGGGCGAGGCATTGCCGACGCTGTTCCGCAAAGTGGTTGCGGGTGGGGTGTAGGCAGTAGGCAGTAGGCAGTAGTGGGATTTTTTAACCTCATGGTGAGGAGCATTGCGAAGCAATGCGTCTCGAACCACGCGACGATTGAGCGCTATGAACCACGCTTTACAGCGCCTGCCCTTCGCTTACGCTCCGCGCGTTCGTTACTCAAAAAGGTCCACTGGACCATTTTGTTTGCTTTGCAAACCGCTCCTTACCCTTCGACTCGTCGCTTCGCGACGGCTCAGGATGAGGGTGTAAAATAAACCTCATGGTGAGGAGGCCCGAAGGGCCGTCTCGAACCACGGTTAAGATTGAGCTATCTTTTGTTTCGCCGTGACAATGCAGGCAGCAGATGAAAATCGCCTCTGATCAAGGCTTCTTTTTTCTCGCGCCGCCAGCCTTTAATTTGCCGTTCCGCAGCAATGCCGTCTGTGATAAAATCGTAATGAGCGGAATAGACTAATGTCACGGGGCGACGTGACGCCGTATAGGATTTAGGGTCAAATCCTGATTGATGTTCGCTAAAGCGCGCCTCAATAGGCAATCGTGTTGTTCCGACATAATAACTGCCATCGGCACATTTCAAAATATAGAGCGTGCAGCCGCCTTCCATCAATGCGCCTTTTATTCAACGGTCCTTCGAGACGCGGCTTCGCCGCTCCTCAGGATGAGGATATAAATAGCGTTCGGAGCTCCTCAGGATGACGAAATAAATCGTTACCTCATGGTGAGGAGCATCACGAAGTGATGCGTCTCGAACCACGCTTTACAGCGCTTGCCCTTCGCTTACGCTCCGCGCGTTCGTCACTCAAAAAGGTCCACTGGACCTTTTTGTTTGCTTTGCAAACCGCTCCTCACCCTTCGACTCGTCGCTTCGCGACGGCTCGGGATGAGGGTGTAAAATGAACCTCATGGTGAGCCGCGCCGAAGGCGCGTCTCGAACCAAACTATCTCTTCATCACACATGATAAATCACGTCGGCCAACAACGTCGTGCCCGATGAATCGAACACATAAATATGTGTACCCGTGGTTGTCATGCTTGATGCCGTATAGGTTCCTGAGCTGAACGAGCTGCCCCCGGCCGCTCCGGCAGAGGTCGTATAATAGGAATAGCCGCTCGACGCCGTGATGTTGAAACTGTCACCGGCCTCAAATTTCAAATCAATCACATTGCCCGTGCCATTCTTAATACTCGAATTCGCAGCAAGGCTGTTAATGTCGCTGGCACTCAACGAGAGATTAACCGTACCGCTCGTCCCCGAGAAATCGAGATATTCGGCATTTGAAATCACCGATGACAAGGATGTGCCGGAAAGCGATACGTTATTCGCGCTGCCTGCAAAGCTCACTGTGTCGGTGCCTGATCCCCCATCGAGCTTCGACAGATTGATGCTCGACCAGTCGAGTTGCAGTAAATCATTACCGGAATTGCCGAAGAGCGAATCTGTTCCACCGCCGCCAATCAGCGTGTCATTGCCGGCACCACCA
Organism: Hyphomicrobiales bacterium; assembly: GCA_947455645.1. Classification (GTDB taxonomy): domain Bacteria; phylum Pseudomonadota; class Alphaproteobacteria; order Rhizobiales; family Beijerinckiaceae; genus CAIUPE01. The sequence goes on from CANGPA010000014.1 coordinate 32,496, forward strand.
TCGATGGAATCATTGCCCAAGCCGCCATTCAAGAAATTGTTATTGCCATCGCCGGTGAAACTGTCATTGCCGGAGCCGCCGATAATGCCTTCAAAGTTCTTGACGGTGTCAATATCCGAACCGCTGCCGATGGTTGTGCCGCTATTGATATTGGCAACATTCACCGTCATCCCTGTAGTGTAATAGGTATAATCAAGCACATCGACGGCTGTTCCGTCAGGGCTTGCGGTGCCATTGCCATCAAGCGAGTCATTACCGGTGCCGCCAGAGATCGTGTCGCTGCCCAAGCCACCATGGAGCGTATCGGCACCAGCGCTGCCGCCGAGATAATTGGCATTGGCATCGCCGATGAAACTGTCATTGCCAGAGCCGCCGATAATGCCTTCGAAGTTCTTGACGGTATCAACATCGGTTCCGGACACAACAGTCAGTGAATAGGTTGTCGCCGACGATATATTGGCTATGTTTACGGTCAGGCCATTCGTGCCGGTGTAGTACGAATAATCAAGTATGTCGTTGCCGCCTCCGCCATCGAGAGTGTCGTTGCCTCCGCCACCAGAAACCTTGTTATTGTTACTATCGCCGGTCAGCATATCGTTATTCGAACCCAACACGACATTTTCAACATTCACCAGCGTTGTCGCGCCATTGCCGACAGTTGTGACGGTCCATGGCGTCGAGCCGTTCATGACGACGTTTAAGC
>CANGPA010000015.1 GCA_947455645.1 Hyphomicrobiales bacterium
ATTTGAACCATCGGCGCATTGCAGCACGCGCCAAGGCACTCGACTTCGAGCCAAGAAAATTTTCCATCGGCTGAAACATGACGCTCTTCGCCGAACCGGCTCTTACAAGCGTCGATGATTTTTTCGGCGCCATTCAAACGGCAAGGTGTTGTGCCACAGACTTGCACAAAGTGATGTCCCACAGGCGCAAGATTAAACATGGAATAAAAGGTTGCCACTTCAAGCACGCGGATTTTCGCCATGCCCAACATGTCGCCGATATATTCCATCGCCGCTTTAGGCAGCCAATACTCATGCTGCTCCTGAGCACGCCACAAAAGCGGAATAACCGCCGAAGCCTTCCGCGCTTCCGGATATTTCGCGATCACGGTCTTCGCCCACGCGAGATTGTCCGGCGTGAACGAAAATGTTGCGGGCTGGATCGCGTCTGGCGCGAGGCGACGGACACTCATAGGCACTCACCTTGAATTAAATTTTGAGTAATCATCGATCCACCTCACCGAACACGATGTCGAGAGAACCGAGAATGGCAGAGACATCGGCCAACATATGACCGCGGCAGAGAAAATCCATCGACTGCAAATGCGCGAAGCCCGGAGCTTTGATGCGGCACCGATAGGGTTTGTTCGTGCCATCGGCGACAAGATACACGCCGAACTCACCTTTGGGCGCTTCAACCGCCGCATAGACTTCACCGGCGGGCACTTTGTACCCTTCGGTATACAATTTGAAGTGATGGATCAGCGCTTCCATCGACCGCTTCATATCGGCGCGCTTCGGAGGCACGATTTTACCATCGCTCGATGAAATTGCACCTTTACCTTCAGGTTTGCGCAACTCACGAATGCATTGCTTCATAATTTTGATCGACTGGCGCATCTCTTCCATGCGGATGCAGTAACGATCATAACAGTCGCCATTTTTGCCGATCGGAATGTCAAAATCCATTTCGGTATAACATTCATAAGGCTGTGACTTGCGCAGATCCCAAGCGGCACCCGAGCCGCGCACCATGACACCGGAAAAACCCCAGGCCCAGCATTGATCAAGCGTTACGACGCCAACATCCACATTGCGTTGCTTGAAAATGCGGTTGTCGGTGAGAAGCGTTTCAAGATCATCGCAGACAGTAAGGAATGGATCACAAAAGGCTTCAATGTCGTCGACAAGATCATCCGGCAAATCCTGATGAACGCCACCCGGACGCACATAGGCCGAATGCATGCGCGCGCCCGATGCCCGTTCATAAAACATCATGAGCTTTTCGCGCTCTTCAAAACCCCAAAGTGGCGGCGTTAAAGCGCCAACATCCATCGCCTGTGTCGTCACATTGAGAAGATGCGACAGCAACCGACCAATTTCAGAATAAAGAACACGGATCAACTGACCGCGACGCGGCACTGTGATGCCAAGAAACTTCTCAACCGCGAGCGCATAGGCATGCTCCTGATTCATCGGCGCGACATAATCAAGCCGATCAAAATAGGGCACTGCCTGCAAATAGGTTTTGGTCTCGATGAGTTTCTCGGTGCCACGATGAAGCAGCCCGATATGCGGATCAACACGCTCGACCACTTCGCCATCAAGTTCCAACACAAGGCGCAACACGCCATGCGCCGCCGGATGCTGAGGGCCGAAATTAATCGAGAAATTGCGAAGCTGGTGTTCGGTCATGACGAGCGCCTCGCTTATTGCTTTGCCTTCTCGTCACCGGGCAGCACATAATCCGTGCCTTCCCAAGGTGAGAGAAAATCAAAATTGCGGAATTCTTGAACGAGCTTCACCGGCTCATAGACAACGCGCTTCTCTTCGTCATCATAGCGCACTTCAACAAAACCGGTCGTTGGAAAATCTTTGCGCAGCGGATGACCCTGAAATCCGTAATCGGTAAGGATGCGCCGCAGATCCGGATGATCCGCAAACAAAACCCCATAGAGATCGTAGATTTCACGCTCATACCAATTGGCCGCCGGAAAGACCGAAACGGCTGACGGAACCGTATGGGTTTCATCGGCCTCAAAAGTCACACGAACGCGGGTATTATGTTTTGGCGACAGAAGATGCCACACAATGTCGAAGCGCTTTTCACGTGCAGGGTAATCGGCGCCGGCTAAGTCGGTAAAATTCTTGAACAGAAACCGCGGGTCATCACGAAGCGTCGTAAGCACGCGAAGGGTCTCAGCTGCTTCGGCACGAATGTTTAATTCGCCATAAGCAACCGCGACATGAGTCACGGCGCCGGGAAGTGCCGCCGCAATGGTCTCGCCAAGAGTATTCAGCGTCTCAGTCATGGTTACGATCTTGTCCCTTTACCCTTAGCGCTCAATAGTGCCGACGCGACGGATCTTCTTTTGAAGAAGAAGAACGCCATAAAGCAAAGCCTCAGCGGTTGGTGGGCAACCGGGAACATAAATGTCCACCGGAACAACCCGGTCACAGCCGCGTACAACCGAATAGGAATAGTGGTAATAGCCACCGCCATTCGCGCAGGACCCCATCGAAATCACATAACGTGGCTCTGGCATCTGGTCGTATACTTTGCGCAAAGCAGGCGCCATTTTATTGGTAAGCGTGCCGGCAACGATCATCACGTCCGACTGGCGCGGTGAAGCACGCGGGGCAAATCCAAAACGCTCAACATCATAACGCGGCATGGAAAGCTGCATCATCTCAACCGCGCAACATGCAAGACCGAAGGTCATCCACATCAGCGACCCGGTGCGCGCCCAGTGAATGAGCTCATCAGTCGAGGTGACGAGGAAACCCTTGTCGCCGAGCTCCGCATTCACTTCTGCAAAAAACGGATCATTCGCACCCACAGGCTTGCCCGTGGACGGATCGATAATACCGCGCGGAGCCGGTGCAATTTCAGGCATCAATCCCATTCGAGTGCACCCTTCTTCCATTCATAAACAAAGCCGATGGTCAGAACACCCAAAAACAGCATCATCGACCAGAAGCCGAAAGCACCGACCTCTTTGAAGGCCACGGCCCAAGGAAACAAAAACGCCACCTCGAGATCGAAAATGATAAAAAGAATGGAGACGAGATAAAACCGAACATCGAATTTCATGCGGGCGTCATCGAAGGCCTCGAAGCCGCACTCATAGGCAGACAATTTTTCCGGATCAGGGCGGCTGAACGCAACGATGAACGGCGCAACCAATAGAGCCAAGCCAATGACAATGCTCAGGCCGATAAAGACGACAAGCGGCAGGTAGTCGACAAGAAGATGGTCGAGGGTTTGTCCCATCAGGTTGGTCTCCATTGCAGCCCGCTCTCAAGGCACCTTTTCGGCACCCAAAAACCGAGCTGTTGCCCGACTGGACCAATCCGCGATCCAATGAGCCGTTTTTTTAACCGGGCAAATCAGTACAACCCGGCCTTATTGCGTTGCAACGGATAGCCCAGCCGTTCCCGCCGCGCAAGGTGACAGACTGCCTCAAAACCTCATCGTTTTGGATGAGGCTGACATTATAGACACGAAATCCTTAACGAACGGAATTGTGCCTAAAATTACCCCGCAACACTTGTGATTTGACAGGTTTCCGGCGATACCCGCGCAGAACACTATAACAGGGAGGCATAAACATTATGGCCAATCAGATCGACCTACAGGGCCGCTTTGCGGTTGTAACCGGCGGCGCACAGGGAATCGGTTATGCGGTGGCCGACCGACTGACCCGCTCTGGCGCACGTGTTGCGCTTTGGGACCGGGACGAGGCCCTGGCACGCGAATCATCAACCCGCCTGCCCGGCTCGATTGTGGTCAAAGTGGAGCAGTCAGACGCCGCATCCGTTCAGGCCGCTGCCGACGCGACGCTCAAGGCCTTTGGCCGCATTGATGTCCTTGTGAATAATGCCGGCATTGCTGGCCCCAATATGCCACTCGCCGATTACCCGCTTGATGCATGGCACGATATCATCAACATCAATCTCAATGGCGTTTTTTATTGCTGCAAATCGGTCGTGCCTGCGATGAAGGCCCAAGGCTATGGCCGTATTGTCAACATTGCCTCGATCGCCGGCAAAGAGGGTAACCCGAACGCTTCGGCCTATTCGGCCTCCAAAGCGGGGGTGATTGCACTGACCAAATCACTCGGCAAAGAATTGGCCGGACAGGATATTGCGGTCAATTGCGTGACACCCGCGGCTGCAAAGACCGCCATTTTCGACCAAATGAAGCAAGAGCATATCGATTACATGCTTTCGCGTATCCCGCGTGGCCGTTTTCTGATGGTGGATGAGGCTGCCAATATGATCACCTGGCTTGCTTCAGCGGAAAACTCTTTCACCACGGGCGCGGTGTTTGATTTGTCGGGCGGGCGCGCCACCTACTAATTGACGAAATTAACGCCTTGTTCGTGAGATTGACGTAACGGAAACCTTGTGACGGGATCATCCCGTCATAGGGGATCCGCATCATGTCACAACACTCCCGGCTGTCAGGCGTCCGTATTTTAATCACCGGACATACCGGATTCACCGGGAGCTGGGCCTGCCTGCGCTTTGCGGCACTGGGTGCCCATGTCCACGGCTATGCGCTCGCGCCTGACACAAAGCCGGCGCTTTTCGACCTCGCGGATGTTTGGCCGACGCTTAAGAGCCATACGCTTGGCGATCTTGCGGATTTTGATCTTCTGCTTGAAAGCGTCCGCCGGATCGAGCCCGATTTAATCCTCCATCTGGCGGCGCAGCCGCTCGTCTTGGCCGGTTATGCTGCGCCCGTGCGCACCTTCATGACGAATGCTCAAGGCACGGCGCATGTTCTGGAGGCCGCAAGGCAAATCAAAAGCGTTCTAGGCGTCGTCGCGATCACCACAGACAAAGTATATGCGCCCGACGAAGCAGCCTTACCCTATCAAGAGACCGCGCGCCTTGGGGGCGCGGACCCCTATTCGGCCTCAAAAGCGGCGGCCGAGATGATCATCGATGGCTATCGCCACTCTATGGCAGCTTGGAACCGATCCCTTAAAATTGAAACGGCGCGAGGCGGCAATATCATTGGCGGCGGAGATTTTTCAGCCGACCGGATTGTGCCCGATTTTGTCCGCGCCATCGAACGCCAAACCCCGCTGATCCTAAGACGGCCTGCGGCATGTCGGCCGTGGCAACATGTTCTCGATCTCGTTGAAGGGTATCGGTTGTTGCTTGAACGTTGCCTGGAAACGGATCGCACCGGATTGGGAGAAGCATGGAATTTTGGCCCGCATCCGGATGATGCGGTGACCGTTGCAACACTGATCTCGCGTCTTCAAGAGCGTTGGAAACCCGTGTCACTCGATCTCCATCAAGGACCTCCGGAAACCAAGACGCTTGCCATCAATGCTGAAAAATCTCGGAAAATCCTCGGTTGGCGCCCCCGCTTGAACTTTGATGCCATGATTGGCGCCACAGTGGATTGGTACCGCATGGCGCTTCAGGCGCCCGACGACCTACCGGCGCTGACGCGTGACCAGATTGCGCATTATGAGACACTCGCCGCTAAGCCGATTTGATTATTTAAAACGCCGCACAATCCAGAAGTGAATAGTTTACCACAGAGATTCAGCATTTTGTCATTCCTCATCACTTAAAACTTGCTTTATATTCCGTAAGGTCAAGTTTTTGCTAAACGCGGATGAGGGAATGATTAAACAAGCTGTTATTCTCGCGGGTGGCCGCGGCACGCGCCTTTCGGAAGAGACGGTGATCCGTCCGAAACCGCTGATCGAGATCGGAGGCGCGCCGATCTTATGGCATATTATGAAAATCTATTACGCACAGGGCGTGAAGGATTTTGTTATTTGCCTTGGCTATAAGGGCTATTTGATCAAGGAATTTTTTGCAAATTATCGCTTACATCGCTCTGACGTCAGTTTCGATTTTTCGACCGGCGAAATACATTACCACACCAATGGCGCAGAAAACTGGCGCGTCACGCTGATTGATACCGGCGAAGATACAATGACCGGTGGGCGTTTGAAGCGTGTCGCGCCCCATCTTGGGCCTGATCCATTTTTCATGACCTATGGCGATGGCGTTGCCGATATTGATCTTCATCAATTGGAAGCCGCACATCATACGAGTAAAAAAGCGGCAACCGTGACCGCCGTGACGCCGCCCGGACGCTTTGGTGCTTTGACTCTTGATACCAACAACAGCGTGCGTCGTTTTCAGGAAAAGCCTGAGGGGGATGGCGGTTTGATCAATGGCGGATTTTTTATTCTTGAACCGTCAACGCTCTCATTGATCAAAGATGATCAAACGATTTGGGAGCGTGAGCCGCTCGGACAGCTTGCCGCGGAAGGAAAGCTTGGTGCCTACAAGCATGCCGGTTTTTGGCATCCGATGGATACGATGCGCGATCGTCTTTATCTCGATGATCTTTGGAACTCCGGTCGTGCGCCTTGGAAATTATGGGCTGAGGCTGTGTCATGAGCCAGCGAAATTGTCGCGCATGCTTCGCGCCGCTTGATTTTGTTTTTGCCGATTTGGGTGCGCAGCCGATTGCCAATGATTTGATAAGGCCCGAACACAACACCCATGAGGAGCCTCGCTATCCGTTGCGTGTCGCATGTTGCCGCACATGTCGACTGGTACAGATAGCCGATGATTTGCCGGCGGACCGCTTGTTTCGATCCGACTATGTCTATCAGTCTTCGATCTCGAGCAGTTTTGTGGATCACGCGCGGCGCTATGTTGACTGCATGGTCAAGAGTCACCGCTATGATCACAACAGCCATATTGTCGAGATTGCGAGCAATGATGGCTATTTACTTCAATTTTTTAAGAAGGCCGGCATTCCGGTCACGGGAATTGAACCTTCTGCCTCCGTCGCACAGATCGCTCGTGATCGTCATGACATCCCGACATTGGATTGCTTTTTCGGATCAGAGACGTCAAAGCACATCGCCTCCGATCATGGACAGGCCGATTTGATCATAGCCAATAATGTGTTGGCCCATGTACCCGATCTTTTCGATTTTGTTCAGGGCTTAAAGACACTCCTCAAATCTGATGGTCTTATTACGATTGAATTTCCGCATCTGTTAAATCTGCTTGAAGGCGGGCAATTCGATACGATCTATCATGAACATTATTCCTATCTCGCCCTACTGCCATTAGAACCATTGTTTGAACGGGTTGGGCTTGCCGTTGTTGATGTTGAGACCTTGCCGGTTCATGGCGGATCTCTGCGCTTATTTGTGGCTCATAAGTCCAACGCTCCAGAAGCGAGCGAGCGCCTCAAAGCGTTGCGGTTGCGCGAGGCGCAGGCGGGCCTTCATCGCGACGAGCTATATCGTCGTTTCGCAAGCCGCATCGAAACAATCTGTCAGTCGCTGCGCGACCTGCTGCATCATGAGCAAAAAAAGGGACATGTTATTGCCGCCTATGGCGCACCTGCCAAAGGCAACACACTTTTAAACACAGCGCGGATCGATCGCACATTGATCGCATTTGCCGTTGATAAAGCGCCTTCAAAACAAGGATGTCTTATGCCGGGATCCCATATCCCGATTTTTGCGCCCGAAAGGCTTGCCGCACTTCGACCGGACACGATCCTGATCCTGCCTTGGAACATTCAGAACGAGATTGTTGCCGAGCTTGATTTTGTTTCATCTTGGGGCGCGCGCTTCATAATCCCCATCCCCACGCCCCATTTTCTGAATGCGATGGCTCGATGACGATTCTTAATCGCCCCTTCCCCGGTGCCGCCTTGATCGCCTGCGCCAACAACCATGATGAGCGCGGATCTTTCACGCGTTTATTTGATCGTTCATTATTTGAGCACGAGGGATGGAGTACGGCACTCGATCACAGTGCGGAAAGTTTTAATCCACAGCCCTACACGCTTCGGGGTTTGCATTTTCAAAGCCCCCCTTATGAAGAGCAGAAACTCATTCGTTGCGTTGCCGGATCAATTTATGATGTTGCAGTTGATCTGCGGATTGGGTCACCAACCGAAGGACAGTTTTTTTCAATAACGCTTTCGGGCACTGAGCCGCAGATGCTGATGCTGCCTCAAGGCATTGCACATGGGTTCCTGACACTCGAACCGGATACGAGGGTTCTTTATCACTTGTTTCAGCCCTATCGGGCCGAACATGCACAAGGCATTCGCTTTGATGATCCTGAATTGGCAATCCCATGGCCTGAAAAAGCGCGCTTAATTGGCGCGCGTGATCTGACGTGGCCCTCTTTAAGAGATCTGCCATCCTCTTTGCGCAGGGTCTATTCATGACTGCGCGAGGGCACACTTTGCTGATCACAGGCGGGCGCGGATTTATCGGGCGTGCGGCACTGGCCGATATCGCGCAAACAAAATACTTTTCGCGCATTCATGCCGTGAGGTCCGCTTTGCCTGGTGATCTTCCACCTATTCCCGGCGTGATCTGGCATTATGCAAATCTGCTTGAAGCCGGACGTGTCGAGCAATTAATCGAGGATGTTAAGCCGACCCATTGCCTTCACGGTGCGTGGGACACGAGCCATGGCTCGTTTTGGACAACGCCGGCCAATCACGCCTGGGTTGAAGCCAGTACAGCGCTGGCTCATGCTTTTGGGCGAGCGGGTGGGCAGCGTTTTATTTCATTGGGCAGCGTTGCTGAATATGATTGGTCGACGCACCGCATGATTGAAACGATTACACCGGAAGCGCCAAATACGCTTTATGGTCAGAGCAAACTCCGCTTTCATCAAGCGCTGATGCGCCTTGCAGAACAGTTCTCTTTTTCGGCGGCAACGGGTCGAATCTTTTATGTCTATGGACCTTATGAAAATCCGCACAAATTGATCGCAAGCGCTTGTCGTGCGGTGATCGACCAAAAGAAAACCCAATTTGGTCCGCTGGGTCTGTGGCGTGATTATCTTCATGTCAGCGATCTTGGCAGAGCGATCAGCGCCTTGATGATGTCTGATCTAAGTGGACCCGTTAATCTCGGATCTGGTGAGCCCGTGCGGCAATCAAAATTGATCGAGACGATTGGGCGAATTTCTGGGGGAGCATCGAATCTCGAAATCGGTATGCGCGAAGACGCCTCTGATGATGTGCCGATTTTATTTGCTGACACCGCGCGTATTCGATTAACCGGTTGGTATCCGAAACGACATCATGAAGAAGGTTTGGCGGCCACATTGGCCTGGTGGCGTGAACGCCAGCGCCATGTTGCGTGATCAAGTCGCCTGATTGATGCTACGCTGTGCGTAATCTCGATGCGAGGTTTTGGGTTGCATCGACGCAAGATTGACGCAAATGCCAATAGCGTTTTGCAAGCTCAATGTTCAAAATGACACCATTGGGAAATACACAGGCCTCAACGAGGCGATCCCACGGAATGCCACCCATGCCAACGGGAAGATGCAAATCGCCATGACCAAAGGCCAAGCGCTCGCTTTCCGTATACATCCAAATGTCATCCTGCCGGCCAAATCCATCATGCATGTGGACATGGCGCGCAAAAGGCGCCAGCGCAGCACATTCCGAAATGAGATCAAGGCCATAAAAATCAAGTTCGATCCACGCATGGCCAATATCAAGTGTTGCCGCAAGATGCGAATGATTGATCACTGCCAATTCTTCAGCAAGACGTTTGGGCGTCGGCGTATGAATTTTACCGTGATAATCGCCGAAGATATTTTCGACGCATAAATAAAAACCGAGCGATTTTGCATAGTCGCCACCGCGATTAAGCCATTCGCGCTGCCTGTCATAGGCTGCCTGAAGGCCCGTATGCTGCATATGCTGCGTCATGCCGGCGTGGACCACATAATGCACAGCACCCAATTCTGCGGCCACGTCCATAGAGGCTTTAAGCACCTCGAAATGGCGTGGTAAGCGAAAAGGCTCATCGAAAAAATTGATCGGATGCGGACCATGCACTGTGTATTGAACCGCGCTTCCTGCTGTGATCCGCTTGACTTCGTTTAGTTGCGGCTGGTGAATTTTACCTGCAATCACAAGGTCGAGATCATAAGTGGGTAATTCGATGAAGGAGACACCCGTTGCCTCGACTTCATCAAGTCGCGTTGCCAGATCACCAAGATCATTGGAAACGCCCATCGCGGTCATACCAACGCCACGGACACCGTTCTGGTTCATGGCGCTCATACGCTTTTGATAAAGATTAGAGGCTTGAAGGCGCCAGCGCCTCGGATGGCGCACGGGTAAACGCACGAAGCGTGACAAGTACAGCGCCCAAGGCCATCATGAAGGCAATCATGGTCATCGTATTTGATGTGGCATGGGCAGCGAGCCAACCGCAGAAGGCGAGAAAAAGATTGAGCCCGAAAACGGTTGCAACAATTTGCTTGACGCTCCAACCCATCGTCGTAGCGCGTTGGAAGAAATGACTGCGATGCGGGGTCCAGATTTTTTCACCACGCGTCAGGCGACGGATGACTGTGATGGTGGTATCGGCCAATGCATAGAGGGGAATGATGAGCGCCGCGAAAAAGCTCAGATCAGTCGCAACACGATAAAGCGCATAGCCGCCGACCAGACCAATCACGAGGCTGCCCGTATCGCCTAAAAACAATTTGGCAACTGGCTTATTGTAAGGTGCGAAACCAAGAAGGCCACCGAGAATAGGCGCCATGATCATGGCCACAAGCGGTGTAGGCATGGTGAAGACGGACAAAACGATCAAGATCGTTGCAACAGGAACGAATTGGGCCACCGTGAGCCAATCAAGACCATCCATGAAATTGGTCAGATTGATCATCCAGAACAACGCAATACCCGCAATCAACCGTTCGACGACAAGCGGGAGCGCGCCATCAAACAAAGAAATATAAGACGGCGTGACATAAAGCATCAGCCCGATCAGCGCGACCTGCCCCCCGACACGGGGAAGAACCGGCAAAGGCCGCACATCATCAAAGAAGCCCAAAGCTGAAATCAAAGCCGCCGCAGCAGCCAATGCTGCCAAAATGGTGCGGTCTGTCGCCGGAAGAAAAGGGGCAAAGACGATGGCGACAGCGAAGACGCCAACAACACCGATGGTCAAAGCAATGCCCGCGCCTTGGGGCGTCGGCTCTTTGTGGCTCGAACGCGCCGTCACAGAGGCGAGCGCATGACGCTTCAAAAACGGCATCATGATCGGGATCACGAAGAAGGTGAACGCCGCCGCGGCAAGGGCGGCGAAAACTGCGAAGTTGAAACCAGTACCGATCATCGTGCCCAAATCCGAAACGCCAAAGCGAAAATTGCCAAACCCAAACGCCAACAAACCCCACGGCTTCCTATTGAAGGAACCCGGCATGCAACAGGCGGCTACGCGATGATCGTTAAGGACGAACCCGGCGCCACTCCCCTGTTGTCCAATCCGGACGGTGTGGAGCGTGGCGAGAGAGACGGGACTTGAACCCGCGACCTTCGGCGTGACAGGCCGACGCTCTAACCAACTGAGCTACTCCCCCAAAACGGCACTGCGTTTCACGGCGACCGACGCATTAAGGGACCGACTATGGACTGTCAAGCCACACGACTGCAACCTGATGACAATGCTTCTAAGAAGTTCGCCATGAACACAGCATTAATGGAGAATTGTGACGGTTTTTTTGCCGCCAAGCGCTCTCAAAGCATTCAGGATCACCGCCACGTCGATAATTTCCTGAACAATCGCGCCCTCAACCGGAGCCAAATATCCCAAGGCGGCCGCGATCATTCCCAAGGATGAGAGGCCAATTCCTGCATAAACGCTCTGCCGTGCGATCAGAAATGAGCGCTTGGCGATCGCAATCGCCTCCGGAAGGGGATCAAGCCGGTCGACCAAAAGCACAATATCGGCCGCCTCCGCCGGAGCGCCGGCGCCGCGCACGCCCAGCGCAATGCCAACATCGGCGGCCGCAAGTGCCGGCGCATCATTGACACCATCGCCAACCATGGCCGTGACCGACCTTGCCTTTTCAACCAGAACGGCTTCGACCTTACCGGCCGGCGTCGCGCCGGCAATGATGTGATCAATGCCGAGACCGGACGCCACAGCATCAGCGACTTCGCGCCGGTCCCCGGTTAAAAGCACGGTTCTTAGGACGCCTTGTCGTTTGAGATGGTTGAGAACACCTGCCGCTTCAGGACGAACGGCATCGGCAAAACGCGCAATGCCGCTCAGGCGTCCATCAATCCCGATGGCCGTCACCAATCCGGGCTCGGCTGCAACCAGATCCCGCGCGATCGGGTGCCATTCTGTCTCAACCGTGTTCCGCGCGACAAAAGAGAATGTACCGACGCTCACAGGATGCCCAGCAATCATGCCAGAGACCCCTTCCCCAGCGGCCTCTACAATTCCGAGCGGCAAAGACAAAGGCCCCACACGCAAGGCTGCAGCTGCGGCCAGAGCGGTCGAAACCGAATGTGTCGATGCCTGACACAGTGCGCCCGCCATATGCAGAACGCGATCGGCATCAAGGCCCGGCGCGGCAATCACCTCGCGCAAGATAGGCTCACCTTTGGTGAGTGTTCCCGTCTTGTCGAAGATCAGTGTCTTTGTTTCGGCAAGTGACTCGAGCGCACCACCATGTTTGACAAGGACGCCCTGCTTTGCGGCGCGTGAAAGCCCCGCAACAATCGCAACCGGCACGGCGAGGATCAAAGGACAAGGCGTCGCGACAACAAAGACTGCAAGGGCGCGCGTGGCATCGCCACTGCCAAACCAAGCCAAAGATGCAAGCCCAATCGTCCAGAGAAGAAAGCTCATCGCGTGACGATCTGCCAGACGCGCCATGGGTGCTTTGCGTGCCTCTGCATCTTCAACCAATCGGATGATCGCCGCATAAGCGCTGGCTTTAACATCTGTGGTTGCGATCAAAGTGATCGCGCCGCCAAGATTGGTAATGCCGCTGAGCAGCGCGTCACCCGCCTGATGGGAAACCGGAGCCGCTTCTCCCGTCATCACTGACTCGTCAAACAGCGCATGTGCATCCTCAAGCCGACCATCGACTGGCAACACGTCGCCGGGCCGGATCATCAAACGATCTCCGGGACGAATATCGTCCACCGGAACATCCTCGATACTACCATTATGATAGCGTCGCGCAGTGCGTGGCGCGCGCGTAATCAGGGCCGTCATGTCTTTACGCGCACGCGCTTGCGCATAGGACTCAAGCACCTGCCCGCCGGCAAACATTAAAGCGACAACATTACCAGCCACCCATTCACCCAATATCAGTGAACCGGCCATCGATACGGCGGCAACAATGTCAAGACCAACAGCGCCGCGCCGCAGACTTTGGATGATAATGCCCAGCAGAACAACAAGAACGAGGCCTGTGCCCGACGCAAAAATCCATTGCGCAATCCGGTCATCACCGAATGCATAAAACGCCGCGCCCACGGCCAGTGACATTAAGGTAAAAGCAAAGACGATGATGTCGAAACGGCGTGTCAAAAAAATCATAAGGTCATCCTACACGACCATGAAAGACAATCTAAGTGACCAACAAGAGTTTAGACACCGTGTTCAACCGGAAGGCGCGGTCAAAATCGTTCGTGCTTCAATCAGCAAATGATCACGAAAGGCACGCGCGATGGGCGACAAACGTTTGCCTTTCAGAAAAACGATGCGCCACATGGTTTCGATTGGAAAGCCCGCAATCGCGGGGATGGCCAAGCCTTCACGCGCAGAATCAGCGCTCAGCGCGTGACGCGAAACGATGCCAACACCCATACCACCCGCGACTGACTGTTTGATCGCCTCATTGCTGCCAAGCTCAAGCCTGATGCGCGGGGTCAATCCCGCGGCAGCAAAGGCCACATCGATGGCCAGACGCGTGCCGGAGCCCTTTTCTCGAAGGATCAAGCGATCCTCGACAAAACGGCTGAGCGGAATAGCCGATATTTGATGCAGCGGATGATCCAGAGATGCGATCGCCACAAGCGGGTTGGGTAAAAAACTCGCTTGCTCTGTTTCAATATCCGCGGGCGGCATCGACATGATGGTGAGGTCATCGAGATTGTCGCGCAGGCGCGCCACCACACCATCGCGGTTCAACACTTCAAGTGCGACGTCTATGTCGGGATGCTGTTTGAAAAAGCTCGCCAGCAACCGCGGCATGAAATATTTCGCGGTACTGACCACAGCAATCGACAAACGCCCACGCGTGAGCCCCCGCACCCCATCCATATGCTGCGTCAAACCCTCCCATTCGGTGAGGATCATCCGCGCACTTGTGGCGAGCGTGCGCCCGGCCTCGGTGAGATGAACCCGGCGACCAATGACATCAAACAGCGGCACGCCCATGGTTTGGGCGAGATCCTTCAACTGCATCGAAGCCGTGGGCTGCGTGACGCCGCAGAGCCGCGCCGCCTCCGTGACGCTGCCGCGATCGGCCAGAGCGAGAAAAATCTGCAATTGGCGAAAACTTGGATACATAGATTTTAATCTATGCATTTTAATTATTTAATCAATTATCTTTTTGAACTCCATCCGGTTACGAGGACCGGATATGGAGGTGGCTAATGTCCAATTTTCTCGATCCCGCGATTTTGTTTTTTGTGCTCGGTGTGCTCGCCGGGGTTTTGAAATCCAATCTGGAGATCCCGCAGCCAATTTCTCGCTTTCTCTCGCTCTATCTCCTGATGGCGCTGGGCCTCAAAGGTGGCTTTGCGCTGGCCCATTCCGGTTTCTCGACCGAGGTCATTGGCGCGATTGCGGTGGCGATCAGCCTCGCAGTGATTATTCCCCTCGTCGGCTTCCAGTTTTTGAAACGGGTGACCGACGGGTTGAACGCGGCGGCCGTGGCCGCAACCTATGGCTCGGTGAGTGCTGTGACCTTCATCACCGCCACGCGTTATCTCGATGAACACGGCATTGCCTTCGGCGGTCATATGGCGGCGGCGATGGCGCTGATGGAGTCACCCGCGATCATCATCGCCATTCTCTTCGTGAATGCGCAAAGGCAGAAAACAAATCCCGCACAAACCGGCGCGCATGGTCAGCATGGCCTCGGCATGATTTTGAAAGAGTCGCTCACAGACGGCGCGCAAATTCTTCTTCTCGGCGCGATGCTGGTGGGACTTTTATCGGGGGATGCGGGCAAAGCGGCGATGCAACCCTTCTCCGGTAATCTCTTTACCGGTATGCTCGCCTTCTTCCTGCTCGATATGGGTTTAGCAACGGCGAAAAATTTTCCGCCGCTCAAACAAGTGCCGAAGGGCTTGCTCGCTTATGCGCTCATTGCGCCGCCGCTTCATGCGATGCTCGCACTTTTGTTGACAAGCTTGGTTGGTGTGCCGGCAGCGGATGCGGGCTTATTGATGGTGCTCGCCGCGAGTGCCTCATATATCGCAGTGCCCGCAGTTATGCGCTTTGCGGTGCCGGAAGCAAACCCCTCGCTCTATTTCGGCCTGTCTCTCGGCGTGACCTTCCCGATCAATATCCTTATCGGCATTCCGGTTTATATCGGCATTGCGCAGAGGGTGTTGGGGTGAGGAGAATTGAACTTCATGGTGAGGAGCATCGCGAAGCGATGCGTCTCGAACCACGATCTGTTTGTACGACGACCGTCCCTCGAGACGCCGCTGCGCGGCTCCTCAGGATGAGGGAATAAAAAGCTTATTAATTTTCATGAGTAAAAAGGTTTACGTCCGCCTGCGTTGCTTGCGCAACTTCGGCGCGACAAAATTTGCCGAAGGCAAATTTTGGTGGGCGATGACGGACTCGAACCGCCGACATTCTCGGTGTAAGCGAGACGCTCTACCAACTGAGCTAATCGCCCCTTCAACAGGGAATGCGCCCTCATAGCCGAGACAAGGCGAGACGTCAAAGGGCTCGGGGTTAAGGGCTTAGGGCTTAGGGCTTAGGCAGGCCGACGGCCTACGCCCCGGCGCTGCGCTTTCGCTTCGCGCGTTCGAGGTTCAAAACGATTCACAGGATCGTTTTGAACCTCTCACCCTCATCCTGAGCCGTCGCGAAGCCACGAGTCGAAGGACGATGTTCAGAGCGCTCACGGAATTGCGTAGTTCGAGACGGCCCTTCGGGCCGCCTCACCATGAGGTTTTATAACACGCACGACTGGCGACTACCGCTCAACCGCCGTTCAAAGCCGCTTTGAGCGCTGCCGCCGGCTTGAATTTTGGCGCTACCGAGGCTTTGGTCTGGATTTCCTCGCCGGTGCGCGGATTGCGCGCGGTTCCCGCCTTGCGCTTGGTCACGGCAAACGTGCCAAAGCCCACCAAGCGGACTTCTTCCTCACTCTTCAACGTGGCCGTTACCGCATCGAGAAACGCTTCAACGGCAGCACCCGCCTGCGCCTTGGTTAAATTCGCCTGCTCGGCAATCGCCGCAACCAATTCGACCTTATTCATCACAAATACTCCACATGATTTAAAAAAACACGATTCAACCCAAAGGCTGAACCGCTTGTTTCAATCCCAAGGCCAAGATGCAAGGGCTTAAAAAACAAAAGCACATGCTTTCACATAGAAAACGGGCCGCTTATGACAGCGGCCCGTTGTTCAATCGTTTAAAATCGTGACCGTCTGATCAATGAGCAACAATACCGCTCATATCATCATCGGTTGCCACCGGTGTCTTGGTGGCTTCGATCTCTTCTTTCCACTCAATCGCTTGCGGCTCGCGCACCAGAGCGTGGCGGATCACTTCATCCATTCGCGAAACCGGAACGATTTCCATGCCGCTTTTCACATTGTCCGGAATGTCAGCGAGATCCTTGGCATTGTCCTCCGGAATGAGAACTTTCTTCACACCGCCGCGCAACGCTGCAAGAAGTTTTTCCTTCAAGCCACCAATCGGCAACACGCGACCGCGCAAGGTCACTTCACCCGTCATCGCCACATCCCGCCGCACCGGAATGCCTGTCAGCATCGACACGATGGCGGTCGCCATACCGATACCGGCAGACGGACCATCTTTCGGTGTCGCGCCTTCGGGCACGTGAACGTGAATGTCACGACGATCAAAGAGCGGTGGTTCAATGCCGAAATCAACCGCGCGCGAACGGACATAAGAGGCCGCCGCTGAAATCGATTCCTTCATCACATCCTTCAGATTACCGGTGACCGTCATACGGCCCTTGCCCGGCATCATCACGCCTTCAATCGTGAGCAATTCACCACCCACTTCGGTCCAAGCAAGGCCGGTGACAAGACCAACCTGATCTTCGGTTTCCGTTTCGCCATAGCGATATTTGGGAACGCCGAGATAATCAGGAATCTTGTCGGCCTTCACATGCACGGTTTTGATTTCACCCGCGGCCATCAAAATTTCTTTGACCGCCTTACGCGCAAGATTTGACATTTCACGCGTAAGATTACGAACGCCTGCTTCCCGCGTATAACGGCGGATCACAAGCATCACCGCTTCATCGTCAATCTGCCATTCCTTCGCGGTCAAACCGTGCTTTGTACGGGCTTCCGGAATCAAATGTTGCTTGGCGATTTCAAGCTTCTCGTCTTCGGTGTATCCGGCAATGCGGATCACTTCCATACGATCGAGCAAGGCCGGTGGAATATTGAGCGTGTTCGCCGTCGTGACGAACATAATGTTCGACAAATCATAATCGACTTCGAGATAGTGATCATTGAACGATGAATTCTGTTCCGGATCGAGCACCTCGAGCAAAGCTGATGACGGATCACCGCGGAAATCCATACCGAGCTTGTCGATCTCATCGAGCAAGAACAATGGATTCTGCGTCTTTGTTTTCTTCAAAGACTGAATGATCTTGCCCGGCATCGACCCGATATAGGTCCGACGATGTCCCCGGATTTCGGCTTCATCGCGCACACCGCCCAAAGACATACGCACAAATTCACGACCCGTTGCTTTCGCAATGGATTTACCAAGCGAGGTTTTACCCACGCCGGGAGGACCGACCAAACACAAGATCGGACCCGTCAATTTATTCGCGCGCTGCTGCACCGCCAGATATTCGATGATGCGTTCCTTGACCTTCTCAAGGCCGAAATGATCGGCATCGAGAATGGCTTGGGCTGCGGGAAGATCTTTCTTGATCTTCGAACGACGACCCCAGGGAAGCGACAACATCCAATCCAGATAATTACGGATGACGGTGGCTTCCGCCGACATCGGCGACATCTGACGCAGCTTCTTCAATTCAGCGAGCGATTTGTCGCGCGCTTCTTTCGAGAGTTTCGTCTTGTTGATGCGATCCTCTAACTCGCCGAGTTCGTCCTTGCCGTCCTCGTCGCCCAGTTCCTTCTGGATCGCCTTCATTTGTTCGTTGAGATAATATTCGCGCTGCGTCTTTTCCATCTGACGCTTCACGCGCGAACGAATGCGCTTCTCAACCTGAAGAACTGAAATCTCGCTCTCCATGAAGCCCAAGACTTTTTCAAGACGCTTCACAACATCGGTTGTTTCAAGCACATCCTGCTTGTCCGTAATTTTGACAGCGAGATGGGATGCAACCGTATCAGCAAGTTTTGCATAGTCTTCAATTTGCGTGACGGCGGTGACAACCTCAGGCGAGATTTTCTTGTTGAGCTTCACATAGCCTTCAAATTCCGTCACGACCGACCGCGCAAGCGCTTCGGCTTCGATCTGGCTCGACACGAGATCGGAAATCGCAATCGCGTCAGCTTGCATGAAGGATTCGCCGGCTATGAAGTCCTCGGCCTTGGCGCGGCTCACACCCTCGACAAGAACCTTCACGGTTCCATCGGGCAATTTCAAAAGCTGCAAGACGCTGGCAAGCGTTCCGACGCTGTGAATGGAATCCACTGCCGGATCATCATCACCGGCATTTTTCTGCGTTGCCAACAAGATAAACTTTTCGCTCCGGACGACTTCCTCAAGCGCCTTGATGGATTTCTCGCGACCAACGAAAAGCGGAACGATCATATGCGGGAAAACGACAATATCGCGCAGAGGGAGAACCGGGTAAACGGCGCGAGATCCGGCTTCGATCGTGGAACGCTGTTTTGACTGCGGCATAAAGTTCATGTCCTTTGCTGAGCGGACACGGATCCCGCGGAGGGAGACCCTGTCCCCGCCAGGCCGCTTGAGCGGTTGGCGTGTGGTGCGCTCTCCGGGACTATTCCCACCAAGAGCGGCGCACCGACACTCCATAAATGGAGAAGGGCCGCTCCGGTTTCAAGTCGGAACAGCCCTCAATCCCCTAGCCCTTTTTGTAAAATCAGGCGCTCGATGCGGTCTCGGCAACCTTATCCGAATAAATATAGAGCGGCCGTGCCTTGCCATCGATGACTTCTGGGCCAATTACAACCTGCTCACACCCATCAAGGCTCGGCAAATCATACATGGTCTCAAGCAATATGCCTTCCATGATCGAACGCAGTCCGCGCGCACCGGTTTTACGCTCAATCGCCTTTTTCGCGATGGCAGAAACCGCCTCGTCGGAGAAGGTCAACTCAACATCCTCCATTTCGAAGAGACGCTGATATTGTTTGACGAGCGCATTTTTAGGTTCTGACAGAATACGCTTCAGCGCCGGCTCATCCAGATCCTCAAGCGTTGCAATGACCGGCAAACGACCGACGAATTCCGGAATAAGGCCGAACTTCAACAAATCTTCTGGCTCTGTTTCGCGGAAGATCGCACCTGTGCGGCGATCATCCGGTGCCTCAACCTTGGCACCAAACCCAATCGACGTGCCCTTGCCGCGCTGCGCGATGATCTTTTCAAGACCAGCAAATGCACCACCGCAGATGAACAAAATATTCGTCGTATCGACCTGCAAAAATTCCTGCTGCGGATGCTTGCGGCCACCTTGTGGTGGAACAGACGCAACCGTGCCTTCCATAATTTTCAGAAGCGCTTGTTGAACGCCCTCACCCGACACGTCACGTGTGATTGAAGGGTTATCAGATTTGCGGCTGATCTTGTCGATTTCATCGATGTAAACAATGCCGCGCTGCGCGCGATCAACATTGTAATCGGAAGCCTGAAGTAGCTTCAAAATGATGTTCTCGACATCCTCACCAACATAACCGGCTTCGGTCAATGTTGTGGCATCAGCCATTGTGAAGGGTACATCAAGAATGCGTGCCAATGTCTGGGCCAGCAGCGTCTTTCCTGAACCGGTTGGACCGACAAGAAGAATGTTCGACTTTGCCAGTTCAACATCATTGTTTTTGGTCGCGTGATTCAAACGCTTGTAATGATTATGAACCGCGACCGACAAAACCTTTTTCGCATGATCTTGCCCGATGACATAGTCATCAAGAACTTTGCGGATTTCCTTTGGCGTGGGCACACCATCACGCGACTTCACCAGCGAGGATTTCGATTCCTCGCGAATGATGTCCATGCAGAGCTCGACGCATTCATCGCAAATAAAGACCGTTGGCCCTGCGATCAGTTTGCGGACTTCATGCTGGCTCTTACCGCAGAAGGAGCAGTAGAGCGTGCTCTTCGAATCCGTGCTGCCAACCTTACTCATCGTCTTTCTCCGCACTACCCGCTTGGCCAAGTCCAGAGCGGGGATCCGGCAAGCCCCATTGACCCTGCCGGACAGTCCGAGAACCCCTATGCAATCACGCCCGGACGAATCGAGCAATAGCGCAGGATCCTAAACAAACCCTTAGACCGAACCCGGCCGAACCCTTCCTTGCAACAGGCGGGCCAGATCCGAGAAGCCCTTAGTCCTTAACGGGCTCCGGATCCGTAGGCCGCTTTTCCATGACTTTATCGATAATTCCGAACTCTTTGGCCCCATCGGCCGTCATGAAATTATCTCTTTCGAGGGCTTTTTCAATTGTATCATAGTCTTGACCCGTATGGCTGACATAAATTTCATTCAGCCGCCGCTTGAGGCCTTCGACCTCTTTGGCGTGGATCATGATGTCCGTGACCTGACCCTGATAACCGCCTGAGGGTTGATGGACCATGATCCGGGCGTTTGGCAGGGCAAAACGCATATCTTTTGCCCCGGCAGCCAGCAAAAGCGAGCCCATTGAAGCCGCCTGACCAACACACAGCGTCGTAACCGGCGGGCGGATGAACTGCATCGTGTCGTAAATGGCCAAGCCGGACGTAACCACGCCGCCTGGCGAGTTAATGTAGAGCGAAATCTCTTTTTTGGGGTTTTCCGCCTCCAAAAACAGCAATTGGGCGACGACCAGCGACGCCATATTGTCCTCTACCGGTCCGGTAAGAAAGACGATGCGCTCGCGCAAGAGGCGCGAATAAATGTCAAATGCCCGCTCACCGCGGTTAGACTGCTCGACCACCATGGGAACAAGCTGATTATAGGTCTCAATCGGATCGCGCATGGCTGCCTTCAGGTTAAATCGGGGGAAACGGAAGTTCGATGATGCGGCCGACTCGCGACCCGCACCGGCAAGATATAGGGATTTCCCGCACAATAAAAAAGAGCGGGCGACGATGCGCCCGCTCAAACACACTCAATTTTCAAAAAAGACTCAATCTTTCTTGGACTTAGCTTTTGATTTCGAGGATTTGGACTTAGCGTTTGCCCCGTCTGCCTCGTCACCCTCTTTCATCAGATCCTCGCGCGTAACCTTCTTTTCGGTGACCTTAGCGGCACCGAGAATGTGGTCCACGACCTTATCTTCAAAGATTGGAGCACGAATTTCAGCCAAAGCCTGCGGATTCTGACGATAAAAATCCCAAACCATTTTTTCTTGGCCCGGGAACTGGCGAGCGCGGTCCATAACGCCGCGCGACACTTCGTCTTCAGTCACCTCAACCTTGGCGCTTTCGCCGACTTCCGCCAATACGAGACCCAAACGAACGCGACGTTTGGCAATACCGAGATATTCCTCGCGCGCCGCCTCTTCCGTCGTGTCCTCATCCGCAAAGCTCTTGCCAGCCTGCTGCATTTCACCCGTCACCTGACCCCAGATGCCGTTGAACTCCTGCTCAACCAAAGCGGGCGGAAGTTCGAAAACATATTGACCGTCCAAAACATCGAGAAGTTCGCGCTTGGTTTTACGGCGTGCAACGGCTTCATATTCCCGTGCAATATTGGAGCGAATAGCGTCTTTCAGCTTGTCCAGCCCCTCAAATCCGAACGTCTTGGCAAAATCATCGTCAATTTTCGCCTCACCCGGCGCTTCAATTGATTTGATGATCGTATTGAAAGTAGCTGCTTTTCCAGCCAGATGCGCTGCTGAATATTCAGCCGGGAATGAAGCGCTGACAATCACCGTATCGCCCGAGCCGACATTGACCAACTGCTCTTCAAAGCCAGGGATAAACTGACCGGAACCGATGACAACAGGGATATCGTTTCCCGTACCCCCTTCGAAGGGTACGCCGTCAATCATGCCAACAAAATCGATTGTGACGCGATCACCTGACTTCGACTTTTCGCCTTCGGCACGCGCTTCAAAAGGCCGCGACTGTTCGGCCATACGCGCTATCGACTCGTCCACGTCCTTGTCATCAACCGAAACGACTTCGCGTGTGACCGCAATACCTGCAAAATCCTTGATCTCGATCTTAGGCAGGATTTCCATCTGGATCTTGTATTCAAGGCCGCCCTTACCGCTGATCGCCGCTTCAACCGCCGCCTGATCTTCCGGAAACACGATCTTGGGCTCAAGCGCCAATTTGATGCCGTTGTCCGTTACAATTTTCTGGGTCGACTCATTGACCAAATTCTGGACGACGTCGGCCATAACTTGACGGCCATAGACACGGCGCAAATGCTCTACCGGCACTTTGCCTGGACGAAATCCGTTGATCCGGACCTTGTCTTTCATTCCGATCAACTCGGATGTGAGACGGGCGGCGAGAGAATCCGCCGGTAGCACGACATTAAACTCGCGCTTCAAACCTTCCGAGAGCGTATTGGTAACCTGCATGATCGTTTTTTGCCTTCGTGTCAGACACCGCACCGAGGATGCGGAGAACTTCAAATATGGTGCGGGCGGAGGGACTCGAACCCCCACAACTTTCGTCACTGGAACCTAAACCCAGCGCGTCTACCAGTTCCGCCACGCCCGCTCGTCCACATTGGGCCGCGGCTGGGTGCAACGCGATTTCCGGCAAGGCCCGTCGGGACGCGGCTCTATAGCACGGTCACCGCAAGACACCAGAGCAAAAAACAGCTTCTAGATAATGAGGGCCTGCTCGAGACCTTCAGGCCAGAAGATCAGCAATCACTGTTCTTAAAGCGCCGGGTAAATCATGGGCAACAAGCCCGGGTCCCATCACACGGCCAGCCTCCGCGTGCAGCCAGACACTGGCAGCAGCCGCATCAAATGCCGAATGCCCCTGAGCAAGAAGCCCCCCGATGACACCCGCGAGCACGTCACCTGATCCTGCGGTCGCCAGCCAAGGTGATCCATTCATCGAAATCGCGGCACGGCCATCGGGCGCAGCAATTACCGTGTCAGGTCCTTTAAGCACGACAACAAGACCCAAAAATGACGCGGCAGAGCGGGCCCGCGTTAATCGATCTAACGGTTTAAGTATTTCATTTTTACCATTGAAAATACGAGAAAATTCTCCATCGTGAGGAGTAATAACCAACCGCATATTGGGCCGTACCTGAATGGCTTTGGCAAACATATCAGCCGCGCCCTCGAAACTGGTCAAAGCATCAGCATCAAAGACCGCCGCACGATCAGCGGCGAGAACGACATTAACCAGATCCCGTGTTGCTGCGCCAACTCCCGCACCTGGACCCAGAACCACCGCATTGCGTCTCTGGTCGGAGAGAAGCTGAGAAAGTCCATCGGTCCCATTTGAACGCCGCACCATAATGTCGGACAAGGCGGCCGCATTGACCGGTAGAGCATCAGAAGGTGATGCCACCGTGACCAGCCCTGCCCCGGCTCGCGCGCCTCCTTGGGCGGCAAGCCGCGCTGCTCCCGTACTCTCAATACCGCCCGAAACCACAAGAAGATGTCCCCGGCGAAATTTATGTCCCTCTTCATCAGGGCGCGTAATCAAATGGGACCAGAGGCGGGGGCCATTAATATGTATTTTGGGTGCAACTTCAGACAGAACCTGATCTGAAAGACCGATATCGGCAACAATAACTTCGCCACACAAGCGACGCCCCGGATAAAGACAATGAGCGGGCTTTCGACGCGCAAAAGTCACGGTTTTGAGTGCTGTGGCCGCAAATCCGAGCACTTGTCCAGTATCGCCAGCGAGGCCGGAAGGTACGTCAACGGCCAAAATCGGTGTCTTTGCCTGAGCTACGGCGCTCAATAACTCGTAGGCAGCGCCCTCAATCGATCGATTAAGTCCCGCACCGAATAGAGCGTCGATGACAAGATCAAAGTCGCCGGGTGCATAAGCGCCTTGCTGCACAATCGGACCGGCCCAAGTTTCTGCCGCAAAAGCGGCATCCCCTTTCAGAGCCGATCGCTCTCCCAGAAGACATACGGAAACATCGAATCCTCGACCGGAGAGGGTGCGAGCCGCAACAAATCCATCCCCGCCATTATTGCCTGGGCCACAAAGCACCAGAATTCGGGCGCCGGAAGCAACCATCGTCTGCGCGACCTCCGCAACCGCGCGACCCGCCCGCTCCATCAACACCAATCCAGCAGTGCCGGCCGCAATTGTGCGGCGATCGGCCTCTGCCATTTCAGCGACGGTCAGTATTTCGTGCATCCTAGCCCCTCAAATGACGTCACATTTGGCACCACAACGAGTTAAGGTCGATATGCAACCAAAACCGACGGACTTCGTAAGAAGAGCGTTGATGATTTTGAACGCATTTGCATAAATTTTAGGCAAAATTTGCAAGTTTCGGCATCATCGACCGCCATTTCGCCATGGCGTGTTTCGTGCGGCAATGCTACATCGCGATCGGTTCCCGGTCGAATTTTTCGAACGGACGGCATGATTAGTTTCAGGTGCTCGCGATGAAAAAGATCGAGGCGATCATCAAGCCCTTTAAGCTCGACGATGTGAAGGAAGCCCTTCAAGACGTCGGCCTTCAGGGGATAACTGTCACTGAAGCCAAGGGTTTCGGTCGACAAAAAGGCCATACGGAGCTTTATCGGGGCGCCGAATATGTGGTCGACTTTCTGCCGAAGGTGAAAATCGAAATCGTGCTGCCTGACGAGCTGGTCGAGCGTGCCGTTGATGCGATCCGCAAAGCGGCCCAGACAGGCCGGATTGGTGATGGCAAGATTTTTGTATCAACGGTTGAAGAAGCCATTCGTATCCGGACCGGTGAAACCGGGCTTGATGCAATCTAAAGCCGAACGGGAAATCCGGACGGTTGGACTAACCTAAAAACACATTCATCATTTTGAAGAGGACGATAGCGATGAAGACCGCCAAGGATGTCCTGAAGGCGATCAAGGACAATGACATCAAGTATGTCGACTTCCGTTTTACAGACCCGCGCGGAAAGTGGCAGCATGTCACCTTCGACGTCACAATGATTGACGAGGAAATCTTCGCGGAAGGCACAATGTTCGACGGTTCGTCGATCGCCGGTTGGAAGGCGATCAATGAATCCGACATGATGCTCATGCCTGATCCTTCGACCGCACAAATCGACCCATTCTTTGCGGCTTCGACGATGTCGATCGTTTGCGATGTTCTCGAGCCGTCAACAGGCCAGCCCTATAATCGCGATCCACGTGGCATTGCGAAAAAGGCTGAAGCCTATTTGAACTCCACCGGAATCGGCGACACGGTTTATGTCGGTCCCGAAGCTGAATTTTTCATCTTCGACGATGTGAAGTTTATGTCTGATCCGTACAATACGGGCTTCAAACTTGACCATTCGGAACTGCCAATCAATGGCGATACCGATTATGAAGGCGGCAATCTCGGCCACCGCATCCAGACCAAGGGCGGCTATTTCCCCGTTCCTCCGCAGGATTCTGCGCAAGACATGCGTGGCGAAATGCTGGCAGCCATGGCGTCCATGGGCGTCAAGGTTGAAAAGCATCACCACGAAGTGGCATCTGCTCAGCACGAGCTCGGCATGAAGTTCGACACGCTCGTTCACATGGCCGACCAGATGCAGATCTACAAATACGCCATCCACAATGTGGCGCAGAGCTATGGCAAGACGGCGACGTTCATGCCAAAGCCAATCTTTGGTGATAATGGCTCGGGTATGCATGTCCACCAGTCGATCTGGAAGAATGGCAAGCCGATCATGGCCGGCAACAAATATGCCGATCTCAGCCAAGAATGCCTCTGGTATATTGGCGGTATTATTAAGCACGCGAAGGCACTCAACGCGTTCACCAACCCATCGACGAACTCGTACAAGCGTCTCGTTCCAGGATATGAAGCGCCTGTGTTGCTTGCTTATTCCGCGCGTAACCGTTCAGCGTCCTGCCGTATTCCTTACACGTCATCGCCGAAGGCAAAGCGTGTTGAGGTTCGCTTCCCTGATCCAATGGCAAACCCCTATTTGGCCTTTGCCGCTCTGCTCATGGCAGGTCTTGATGGTATCCAGAACAAGATCGATCCGGGCCCGGCGATGGACAAGGATCTCTATGATCTTCCACCAAAGGAACTCAAGAAGATCCCAACCGTTTGCGGCAGCCTGCGTGAAGCACTGCAGAACCTCGATAAGGACCGCGCGTTCTTGAAATCGGGCGGTGTGTTCAACGATGACTTCATCGACAGCTACATCGAACTCAAGATGCATGACGTCATGAAGTTTGAAATGACCCCTCATCCGGTCGAGTTCACGATGTATTATTCCTACTGATCTCCAAAGATCAGCGAGACAAGAAATCAGGGCGGCGCAAGCCGCCCTTTTTGTTTTTCCCGCTTTTGATGTCTCAAAAACTCCCCCGTGCCAGCGCTTCATGCGATAAAGCATCAACCGAATCAGGAAGTTGACGACAAACACTATGGCTCATTCAGACGATCTTTTTGGCGGGAATGCCCCACGCAAGGTTTCAGGCGAAAAAAACTCGCCTGCAAGCAAAGCGTTAAAGCCTGATCCTAAAGAATCGACCCGCAGCTCTGGCAAATCATCCGCATCCGGAACGCCGGGTGAATCGGGCTATACAGCCGCGTCAATTGAAGTGCTTGAGGGGCTCGAACCGGTTCGCCGTCGTCCGGGCATGTATATTGGCGGCACGGATGAGCGGGCGCTGCATCATCTCTTCGCCGAAGTGATCGACAATTCGATGGACGAAGCGGTTGCCGGACACGCGTCGGTAATTTCTGTTGAACTTGAAGCCGACGGATTTTTGTCGGTCACGGACAATGGACGGGGCATTCCTGTTGAGCCCCACCCAAAATTTCCTGATAAATCCACCCTTGAAGTCGTGCTGACCGTTCTTCATGCCGGCGGCAAGTTTGACTCGAAAGTCTATGAGACATCAGGGGGCCTTCACGGCGTTGGTATCTCGGTGGTCAACGCGCTTTCTGAGAAATTGGAAATCGAGGTTGCGAGGAGCCAGCAACTCTATCGGCAGGATTTCTCGCGCGGCAAACCGCTGGGAAAAATCGCGCTGATTGGCAAGGTACAAAACCGCCGTGGCACCAAAGTTCGGTTTAAGCCCGATCCAGAAATCTTTGGAAAATCAGTCAAATTCTCACCAGCCCGACTGTTCAGGATGGCACGTTCGAAGGCCTATCTATTCGGTGGTGTTGAAATCCGCTGGGTCTGCGCACCCGCTTTGGTTGAGGGTTCCGACATTCCCACGGAGGCCGTATTTCGGTTTCCGGCAGGCCTCAAAGACTATCTTGCAGCCGATATTGATGGGCGCGAGACCGTTACCGACCAGATATTTGCAGGAAAAATTGAAAAAGATGGCGGACATGGCTCGCTTGAATGGGCGATTACATGGCTTGGCGGCGTGGATGACGGTTTTGTTCATTCCTATTGCAATACGATCCCGACTGCGGATGGCGGCACACATGAACAAGGGCTTCGGATAGCTCTTTTGCGCGGCTTGAAAGATCACGCGGATCGGATTGGCCAATCCAAACGCGCGGCCAATGTCACAACAGATGACATTATGGTCACTTGCGCGGCGATGCTCTCGGTGTTTATTCGCGAGCCCGAATTCCAAGGGCAAACCAAAGACAAGCTGGCCACGCTTGAAGCTGCAAAAATTGTCGAAACGGCCATCCGCGATGCGTTTGATCATTGGCTCGCAGCCGCACCAAGTCAGGCTCTTAAACTGCTCGACTGGGTTGTCGAACGCTCGGATGAGCGCCTTCGCCGTCGCGCTGACAAAGAAATTGCCCGCAAAACGGCGGTTCGGAAGCTCAGATTGCCCGGCAAACTCGCAGATTGCTCCCGCGCGGGTGCGGCAGGATCTGAAATATTCATTGTCGAAGGTGACTCGGCGGGCGGATCGGCAAAACAGGCACGCGATCGGGCGACACAAGCGATCCTACCGCTACGAGGCAAAATTTTGAACGTGGCCTCGGCGACACGCGATAAGCTTGCGGCCAATCAGCAACTCTCTGATCTTTTGCAGGCACTTGGATGTGGTTCCGGCTCCCACTATCGCGATGATGATTTGCGCTACGAGCGTGTGATCATCATGACAGACGCCGACGTCGATGGCGCCCATATTGCCTCGCTATTGATAACCTTCTTTTGGAGGCAAATGCCAAAACTCATTGATAATGGACATCTTTTTCTTGCGGTGCCTCCCCTTTACCGCCTGTCCCATGGCGGCAAAACCGCCTATGCACGCAATGACGGACACAAGGACGAACTGCTCAAAACGACCTTCAAGGGTAAGAGCAATGTCGAAATTGGGCGCTTCAAAGGCTTGGGCGAAATGATGCCATCTCAACTTAAAGAGACGACGATGGATCCGACCCGTCGGACGCTTCTGAAAGTGGTCATCCCCGATCAAGGGCGGCCGGCGGCTGATGAATCCGTTGAACAGCTCATGGGTAACAAGCCCGAAGCACGATTTGCCTTTATTCAGGAACGTGCGGCATTCGCTACGGAGCTGGTCGATCTTTAATGCGCAAGGGGACCACTGAGACCGACGTTAACCGCGTGCGGGTCAAAGGCTTTCAAACCCCGACCGAAGCGTTTATGAGGAGCGTGTGGTCCGCGTGTGTCGGCTTTCCTTCCGCACCCGGGTCCATTGAGAGAGTAACGGCGCCATGAAATTGGTTCATGTTCTGAATGGTCCCAATCTGAACCTGCTCGGGACGCGGGAACCCGCGACCTATGGCACAGTCACCCTGAAGGGAATTGAGACTGTCCTACAAAAAAAGGCCAAAGCCGCCAAAGTGAAGCTCGTTTTCAAACAAACTAATCGAGAGGGTGAACTCGTCGATTGGCTGCACGAAGCGGGTCATGCCAAAGCTGGCGTGCTTTTGAACGCGGGCGCCTATACCCATACTTCGATCGCCATCCATGATGCGATACGCGCAACCGGCGTTAGTGTGGTTGAAGTTCACCTCAGCAATGTTTTCGCGCGCGAAACATTCCGCCACCATTCGTTCATTTCACCTGTCGCAAAAGGAGTCATTTGTGGCTTTGGTGCACAGAGTTATGAACTCGCATTTGATGCAATTCTACCCTATCTCGCCTGATCTATCGATAGTCGCCAGCGGAGTCCGAACGGAATGGCCAAGCCAACTAAAAAAATTGCTCTTTCAAAATCAAAGGGCACGAAACCTGCGCCAAAGTCAGCAGTGAAATTGGCGTCGAAAAAAGCCGCGCCCAAAGATGTTGCGAAAAGCACATCGGTTAAGCACTCATCTGCGATTGACACCGATCTAGTTGAGGTGCTCGCGCGCCTTTTAGGCAAGACTGAACTTTCCGAAATTGAAGTGCAAAAAGGCGATCTGCGGATCAAGGTTCAGCGCGGCGGCGGCATGGCGACCCAAGCTTTCCATGTGTCGAGCCCCGTTCATCACACACCGGCTCCGCAAGCTGCTCCCGCTGCTGTCGCTCCTCCGCTTGCGGCATCTAGCAAACCGGAAGCACCGCATCCTGGTGCCGTTGCGTCGCCAATGGTCGGCACGGCGTATCGTCGCCCTTCACCGGATGCAAAAGCCTTTGTTGAGGTCGGATCAACGGTAAAGGCGGGCGAAAAAATTCTGCTTATTGAAGCGATGAAAACCTTCAATGAGATCGTTGCGCCGCGTGCAGGTACCGTGACAGCGATTCTGGTTGAAGATGGCCAGCCCGTTGAATTCGGCGAAACATTGCTCGTCATCGAATAAGTCCCAGACAGGAACCCCTCGATGTTCGATAAGGTCTTGATCGCCAATCGCGGCGAAATCGCACTCCGGGTACTTCGTGCCTGTAAGGAGCTTGGTATTGCAACGGTTGCTGTTCACTCAACCGCCGATGTGAATGCCATGCATGTGAAGCTGGCCGATGAAAGCGTGTGTATCGGCCCGCCTTCCTCTCGCGATTCATATCTCAATATCCCTTCACTTCTGGCTGCATGTGAAATCACAGGCGCGGATGCCATTCATCCTGGCTATGGGTTTTTGTCGGAGAATGCGCGCTTTGCCGAAATTCTCGAAAGTCATGGCATCACATTTATTGGTCCAAAGTCCGAACATATCCGGATTATGGGCGATAAGATCGAAGCCAAACGCACCGCAAAAAAACTTGGTATTCCATGCGTGCCCGGCTCTGACGGTGGCGTCACCGATGAAACTGATGCGTTAAAAATTGCCAAGAAGATTGGATATCCGGTCATTGTGAAAGCGGCCGCCGGTGGTGGTGGGCGCGGCATGAAAGTCGCGCGCACAGAAGCTGATCTCGTTGATGCATTTCATACCGCACGCACGGAAGCCAAAGCCGCCTTTGGCGATGATGCAGTCTATATCGAGAAATTTCTTGAAAAGCCGCGCCATATTGAAATTCAAGTCTTAGGTGACGGCCAAGGCAATGCTGTGCATCTTGGTGAACGTGATTGCTCACTGCAACGTCGCCATCAAAAAGTTTGGGAAGAAGGTCCTTCACCCGCACTCAATGAAAGCATGCGTTCAGAGATCGGCGAAGTCTGCGCGAAAGCAATGCGCGATCTAGGTTATCTCGGCGTGGGAACGATCGAGTTCCTTTATGAAGATGGAAAATTCTATTTCATCGAAATGAATACTCGCATTCAGGTTGAGCATCCTGTGACAGAAATGATCACGGGTATTGATCTTGTAAATGAGCAAATTCGTATCGCTGCCGGTGCACGACTTGGCATAAAACAAAGTGATATCAAGTTGGATGGTCACGCGATTGAATGTCGTGTGAATGCTGAAAATCCGGCAACCTTTAGACCTTCCCCAGGCAAGATCGCTTATTTTCATCCACCCGGCGGACTTGGCGTGCGTGTCGATTCAGCCGTTTATCAAGGCTATACGATTCCACCACATTACGATTCCTTGGTTGGAAAACTGATTGTGCATGGTCGTACGCGTAATGAATGTTTGATGCGTCTGCGGCGTGCGCTCGATGAATTTGTTGTCGATGGCATTGAAACAACTTTGCCATTGTTCCGCACTTTGGTGCGCAATGCTGATATTCAAAACGGCCTTTATGATATTCATTGGCTTGAGCATTTTTTGAATGCTGGCGGGATGGATGGAACAACCACTTCATAGAGTCGATCGATGAGCCGGCGGACCGCAGCGCCCGACGGTATAACTCCTGAACTGATGCTGCGTGCCTATGCCATTGGTGTATTCCCAATGGCTGAAAGTGCTGACGATCCTTGGCTGCATTGGGTTGAGCCAAAAATCCGTGGCATAATGCCCCTCACGGGACTCCATATCTCAAGAAGTCTTGCAAAAGTGATCCGCTCTGATCGCTTTGAAATTCGTATCGACCATGACTTTGAAGCGGTTCTTGATGCATGTGCCACGTTACATGGCAACACTTGGATCAGCCATCGCTTGCGCGATTTATATCACGCGCTGTTTTTGCAAGGTCATGTCCACACAGTTGAGACTTGGCAAAATGAAAAGCTCGTAGGCGGCCTGTTTGGTATCAGCCTCGGCAGTGCCTTTTTTGGCGAGAGCATGTTTCACATCGAGCGGGACTCATCAAAAACCGCATTGGCGTTTCTCGTGGCCCGTTTGATCCGAGGCGGCTATCGATTGCTCGATACTCAGTTCATAACGCCTCACCTAAAAAGCATGGGCGGTATTGAACTCGCACGCGATCAATATCTTTCATACCTTGACGATGCACTCTCTCATACCGGTGATTTCAATTTGCTGGATCGTGGCGATCCACAATCCGGCGCAACCGTTTTACGCCTCTTGGATCAATGCAAGCGGTCCTAGTTTTTCTTTGTTGGACCCGCGGGGATAAGTTGCGTTGGCTGATTTTGTTGCGATGGCGTTGTTTGCAAAGGCAACGCAGGCTTTACCGATAAATCAGTTGATTCAG